>CAZPCR010000469.1:0-2760 GCA_964585035.1 uncultured Anaerolineaceae bacterium | reverse complement strand
TGGCGGTAACCGGTGGCTCCCAGGGTGGAGGGATCACATTAGCCGCAGCCGGTCTAGTCCCCGGCCTGACGGCGGCACTCCCCGATGTACCTTTTCTTTGCCATTATCGCCGCGCAACCGAAATAGTGGATACTTTTCCTTACCAGGAGCTCAGCATGTACTGCCAGTCTCATCGCGACCAAGTCGAGACCGTCTTTACTACGTTGTCCTATTTTGATGGACTTAATTTTGCCGCTCGTGCAAAATCCCCTGCGCTGTTTTCAGTGGGCCTGATGGATAAGACGTGTCCCCCCTCGACGGTCTTTGCGGCCTACAACCACTACGCGGGAGCCAAACAGATCAAGGTCTGGCCTTATAACTATCACGAAGGCGGTGAGACGTTCCAGACCCTCGAGAAGATCAAATTTCTTACCACACTGTGGGATTAGCACATCCCGCAGCGTGAAATACCGGGAAAAAATAATATGCGCAAGGCGTATGCCTTGCGCATATTATTTTTTCTGTTCGCGTAATCCGTATACTATCTCTATTGATCTTATGGCAGCGGATGCCACATCAACGAAAGGGCCATACCCAGCCCGGCCAGCAGCGCGCCGAATGCCGCAAAGAGCACGCTGATCTCCGTGGTATCATGTTTTGCGATCAAGTACGTGGGCAGTTGTTCAAAGACCTTTTCGAGCTCGCCTGCACTTACAGCCGAATAATAATCTCCGCCGGTTAAAGTGGCCACCTGTTTGAGGGTCTGTTCGTCGATCCCACGGCGAAACCCTCCTCCCCCACCGCCGGCGCTAAATCCTCCACCATAAAACCCTCCGCCGCCGCCAAAAAAAGGCTCCGTGCCTTGATACTGTTGGCCGCAGGATGGGAATTCGCTTCCATTCGCGGTCCCAAAGCCGATGGTATAAACTTTAACGCCTCGGTCCGCGGCTTGCTGCGCGGCATCCAGGGGCAGCGGGCCCACATTGCTCACCCCATCGGTAAGTAACACAATGATGTCCGGGGCATATGCACCTTTAACCCCGGGGGTGGGCTCGATCCCGGGCGAACCGTCCGTTATGCTTGGCGGGACGTTCTTATCCACTTCAGAGATCGCATCCAGCGATTTAAGAATGCCGCTGCCGATGGCTGTCCTGCTGCCCACCAGCAGGCTTTGGATGGCGGATTGTAATGCTTCCGCGTCGGTGGTGGGCGGCTGGACTATTTCTGCAAAGCCGGAGAAAGCGACGATACCGATCTGTGTATTTGGTTTTTGAGTTTTAACGAATGACAAGGCTGCCGCTTCAGCAGCCTGGATGCGGCTGGGTTGGACATCCGTCGAGCACATGCTTCTCGATACGTCGATGGTAAGGATGATGGTAGTCTGGCCGCTTGGCACACTCACAATGGATACCGGCCGTCCCAGAGCGACGATCAAGCTGGTCAGCGCCAGTAGGAACAAGGCGAGGGGCAGGTAGCGGCGCATCCATGATTGATGAGGCTGCGCCTCCCGCACCAGCGCCAGGCTCGAATAACGTACGACAAAACGCCGCCGCCGTCGCAGCATCAAAACATAAAACAGGATGATCAGGGGGATCAATCCCGCCAGAAAAAGAAAGCCGGGCCAGATGAATGTCATAGTGGTACCTCTAATGTACCTCCAACAAGTTGCCCACGGTCATGGCAGCCGGTTGAACCATAGCAGTGAAAACAGGCCGCCAACCAGCAGCACCAGCATACTTGCCCCCGCTAAAATGGAAGTGACTTCGGTCTCTTCCGGTTTGATGACAAGTTGTGGATTAAGGTTGTCGTAAGCCTTCAGCAGGTCATCTTTGGATTGCGCATTGGTATACGCCCCGCCGGTAATCTGCGCGATCTGTTGTAGTTGCGCTTCATCGAGCTGCGTGTGAACCGTGAAGCCGTTGACGTGCAGGTTCGTCCCTGCGGCACTGCCGAGACCCACCGTATAGATCCGCACGCCGGCCTTGGCAGCTGCCTGGGCGGCAGCTAGTGGATCGGGGTTTTCATTGTTTTCGCCGTCGGTCAAAAGCACGATGACCGCGGGCGAATAAGTCCCTTGCGGCACGGCTGTCGGTGCAGGGCTGGGTACCGGCGTAAGGGAGGTGTAGTAGTTTGTGTCCACCTGTCCGCTCGTGGCTATTGTATGGAGCGATACAAGGATGCCATTCGCCAGGGAGGTTCCGCGCTGCGGCGTCAGTCGGTTAATGGAAGCCAGGATAGCATCCTGGTCGTTGGTCGGAGGCTGCACCGAAAAGCCGTTGTCGCTGAAAGCGACGACGCCAATCTGCACACTGGGAGGTTGGTGTTGGACAAAGTTTCGCGCCGCGGCCTTGGCTGCATCCATGCGGGTCGGCAGCATATCGGTCGCTGCCATGCTGCCTGAAACGTCGAACGCCAGGATCACCGTGCCTTCGGTACGCGGCAGCGTGACCACCATCTGTGGTCGCGCAAGGCCGACCAGCAGGATCGAAAGCCCCACCAGGAACAGGATCGGGGGTATGTGGCGGCGGCCGCCAACCCCGCCTCCCGTGGAGGCAAGCCCGAAGCCCGCATACTTCGCAGCAAACCGCCGCCTGCGTTGCTGTAATATCAGATAGAACGCGATCAGCAGCGGAATCAACACGATCGCGAACAGAAGCATAATAGGCCATATGAATGACATAAGTTTCACATCCGTCGCTGCCGTCGCAGCGCGGCAAAACGCACAACGGCACGCACCAGGTCCTCATCCGTTGCAAGCGATAGCGCATCCACCCCGGCATG
>CAZPCR010000468.1:0-2761 GCA_964585035.1 uncultured Anaerolineaceae bacterium | reverse complement strand
TCGACCAGGAAAAGATATTCGAACAATACGCCGCCGTTCTGAAAGAGCTATCCAAAGACTCCACCCTCATTCTTGTATTGGACGATCTTCAATGGGCGGATAGCGGCTCGTTGAATCTCCTCTTCCACCTTTCCCGCCAGCTCAAAGACTCTCGCATCTTTCTTCTCGGCACCTATCGCCCGGACGATGTAGCGCTTGGCCGTGATGGTGAGCGTCATCCCCTTGAGTCGATCTTGAATGAACTAAAACGTTACAACGGCGATATCGTCATTGATCTTTCGAATTCCGGTCCGGATGAAGGCCGGACTTTTACAAACGAGTTGATCGATTCAGAACCGAATCATTTGGATGCCGCCTTCCGCGAGGCGTTGTTTACGCATACCGATGGGCATCCGCTCTTTACGGTCGAGCTATTGCGCAATCTGCAGGAACGCGGCATCCTTATTAAGGACAAAGATGGCGCTTGGAGTCAAGGGGCAACTCTGGATTGGGAGACATTGCCCGCCCGCGTCGAGGGCGTGATCGGGGAAAGGATTGCACGTTTACCTGAAGGCCTGCGCGAGACCCTTAACGTTTCCAGTGTGATGGGCAATGAATTTATAGCCCAGGTGATCGCACGAGTTCAGAAAGTAGAGGAACTTGAACTGGCAAAGAATTTGTCTCGTGAATTGGAGAAGCGCTATCTTCTGGTATTCGAACAGGGTGAAACCAAGATCGGAAAACAATTTCTCTCCACCTATCGTTTTTCACATGGTTTGACTCAGCAATACCTCTATGAAGAAACGAGCGCGGGGGAACGGCGTATGCTGCACGGGGAAATTGCCGAAACCCTCGAAGCCATATCGGCTGATCACAACGACCAATTTGCCCTGCAGTTGGCCCGCCATTATGACGAAGCAGGGAATGCTGATAAGGCCGTCCCTTATTGGATCATGGCAGGAGATATAGCCTTCAGCGCTTATGCCCAGAATGAAGCCATCGCGGCTTACTCTCGAGCGCTGGAGCTTGGCAAAGATGCCGTCATCGACCCGGAACAACTTCTCCATCTCTATACTCAACGCGGGCGCGCATTGGAATTGATTGGAAAGTTTGAGCAGGCGGTGCAGAATTACGATGAAATGCTGGTGGCTGCCCGCTCCTGCCAGGACCACAAAATGGAATTGGATGCCATGGTGGCATCCAGTACTCTTTATTCCACTCCCACCTCTGTGATGGATGCTGTGAAGGGCCAGGCCTTATCGGAGGAAACCCTCAAGTTGGCCCGGGAGTTGGGAGACCAGACCATTGAATGCAAGGTGCTGTGGAATCTGCTTCTTGCAAATCTGCACGGAGGCAAGGCAGCCCAGGGCATTGAATACGGCGAGAAGTCATTAAGTCTCGCACGCCAGCTGAACCTGCGCGAACAAATGGCCTACACACTCACAGATCTGGGCCGGGCCTATAACGGTTTGGGCCGGTTCGAAGAGGCCGAAGTGCGTATAAAAGAAGGTGCCAGTTTGTGGCGGGAATTGAGCAATATGAACATGCTGAACGATAATCTGAACGCCTGGCTCCTGAATCTCTTTTGGTCCGGAAAATACGAGAAGGCCCTTGAGATTGCACAGGAGAGTCTGGATGTTAGCCACACAACGAAGGATAGTTGGGCTCAAGGTTGGCCGCGTAATGTCCAGGGGCAGATATGGTTCGAATATGGAGAGATCGACAAGGCATTGGAGGAGCTGGAGGCGAGTGTTCGCCTGGCACAGGAAGCAAATACTCCGATCCACGTCGCCTGGTACGTAGCCATTTTGTGCGAAGCATACATCGCCATAGGAGAAATTCAAAAAGGGATGGACTTGTATCGCACCAACCGCCGTCAGGAATTTCCAATTTCCCCGGGTCGGACCCCAACCCTGGCAACCTACGCTCTCTGCGAGATCACCACAGGGCAGCTCGATGTGGCAACCTCCACTCTCGCCGCATGCTCTCTTCCCAATTCGATCATGGATAATCAGCTGGCATTGGCTCAATGCCGGCTTGCCCTTGCTCGAAAGGACCCTGCGCAAGCCATTGCCATCGCAGATGCTCTCGTCTCCGACGATAGACCTTTTAAACTTGGCCAACACCTGCCGGAGGCGCTTTTCCTACAGGGTCAGGCACATCAGATGAATGGCGAGCTCGATCGGGCCAGGGAGGCGTTCGCAGCTGCCCGTCTCGCCGCAGAGGCCATTGGCTCCAGGCGTCTGTTATGGCAGATTCTTGCGGCCCTGGCCGGTATTGAGCCCGACCTGCAAAAAGCCGCTGCATATAAGGCCCAGGCGCGTGATGCCGTACAATTCATTGCCGATCATATTGCAAATGCTGAATTTCGGTCACTGTTCACGCAATCGGAAGGCGTAAGCGCGATCCTAGCGTGATATGATACTAAAAACCATCAACAATCCCACAATATCCAAATTGACAAAGCAGACTCACGAAGTGGTCGTTCCCCCACTCTGTCCAAAAACCGCCAACCCGATCACCGGCAGCACGCTGACCATTACATATGTTCCGGAAGACAAATTGTTGGAGGTTTACAGCCTGAACGAGTATGTACTTTCGTTCATCGGGTCAAAAGAAGTAAGGGACCTGGAACTCCTCACCCAGGTCGTGGCCCGTGATTGCCACGAAATTCTAGGCGTCAAAGTATCCGTGACTGGCAAATACATATTGAACATTGGGCAAACTGTGATATGTGAATGTCAGAGTTGAGCCAGCGCAGAATACTTATATCGAACTCTTC
>CAZPCR010000467.1:0-2762 GCA_964585035.1 uncultured Anaerolineaceae bacterium | reverse complement strand
AGTTGGAAGCCCTCGGCTATCAGGTTGAAGATAAGGGGAACATCGAAGTGCCCATTGCCGAAATGTGTTCGATCACCGATCCAAAGTTGAAATACCTTGATTGCATTGTGCCTATGTCGCGGCGGGCAGCCGGTGCAGTTTCCACTTCTCTGCAGAGTGGACATTTTCCGCTCGTGCTGGGTGGCGATCACAGCCTATCAATAGGCTCGATCCGCGGCGCGGCCAGGATAAAGAAATTGGGGGTGATCTGGGTCGACGCGCATGCCGATTTCAATACGGAGGACACCACCCCATCGGGAAACATTCATGGGATGCCGCTGGCCGCGTTGTGCGGACTGGGGGATGTCCGCCTGAGCCGCTTGTGGGACGAGGCCCTCCCCGTCGTGGACCCGAAGAGGGTCGCGATCATCGGGGCGCGCGATCTAGATCCCGGTGAAAAAGCAAATTTACTCAAGGCCGGTGTGATGGTCATGGGCATGGAACAAATTGACCGGCTGGGTATGGTTGCGGCAATGGAGAAGGCAATCGAACGCGTCTCACGCGATGTGGAAGGCATCTATCTTTCATTCGATATGGATGCCCTTGACCCGCGTCACGCGCCAGGCGTGGGGACACCCGTGCCTGCCGGACTAACCCAGCGCGAGGCACATGTGGCCTGTGAACTGGTTGGCGAAACCGGTATGTTGATCGGCATGGACGTCGTGGAGGTCAATGCGATCCTGGATATACAAAACCAGACGGGTGAGCTGGCCGTGGAATTTGTCCTATCCGCTCTCGGCAAACGTATTTGGAACGGAAATTAAATATAGACTTTAACTGCCCAGGCTGAGCAACCTTCGCAGAGCAGCAAATACCAGCACTTGTCATACAGTATAAAAAGGCTAGAATAGAGAATTATGGACGAGTCAAAATTATTGTTAATCGTGGAAGATATACCGAATATCCTCGAGCTGTTGGACCTGACCCTTAAATTCAATGGGTACCAGGTGCTGACCGCCCGGAACGGACAGGAAGCACTGGATGTCCTTGAGAGCAAACGCCCTGCATTGATCATGACAGATATCCTGATGCCCAGGATGGACGGATTCACATTGATCTACCGCCTGCGTTCAGACCAGAAAAACCGCGATATTCCCGTGGTTTTCCTCTCTGCAACCTACGTATCACCCGAAGACAAAGACTTTGCAGCCACACTCGGCGCAACCAAATTCATCGAAAAACCAATAGACACAAAAATGCTCCTCAAGACTATTGCCGACCTGCTAAAGGAGCCTCCCGCAGCTTCCCCGTTGCTGCTCAAGGAAACGGAATTCTTCGAAAAATATCAGGCCAGGCTGGAGACAAAATTAGAGCAGAAAAATACCCAGATAGCCCGTGCGGAACGGCTGCTGGAAACTGTCTCGCCCAATGAAAAGCCGGGCTTCGAGGCTACACTCAACCAGGCGGTCAGCGACCGTCAATCCATAGAAATCGAACTCGAGAATCTCAGAAAGCATCTTAATAAATGACATATCCAACACGAATTGAACTGGAGCTCCTGGCCCGCCAGGCAGGTGAAATCCTCCGCGCCGGTTACAACAAGAAGCATAAGGTGTCTTACAAAGGCGTGATCGACCTGGTGACCGAAACAGATCGCGCCTCCGAAGATTTTCTGCTGGGTGAGATCAACACACGCTGGCCGGGTAGTTACATCATGGCAGAAGAAAGCGGTGTGACCCAGGGCGATATGGAACAAAGCTGGTACGTCGATCCCCTGGATGGCACCGTCAATTATGCCCACCATATTCCTTTTTTCTCAGTCTCCATCGGGTTTGCCAGCAAGGGAAAGATGCAGCTTGGAATAGTCTACGACCCCATGCGCGATGAAATGTTCAGCGCAGAACGCAGCAAAGGCGCGCTTCTCAACGGGCAGGCCATCCATGTGTCGGATACGACCGAATTGGAAAGAAGCCTGCTGGTCACGGGCTTTCCTTATGATGCCTGGAACACGGAACATGACAACTTTGCCAACTTTGTACATTTTGGAAAGCTGACGCAGGGCGTGCGCCGCTTCGGTTCCGCCGCGTTGGATTCCAGCTACGTCGCAGCCGGTCGATTCGACTGCTTCTGGGAGCTTGCCCTTAAACCGTGGGATATTGCCGCGGGTGGGCTGATCGCCGAAGAGGCAGGAGCAAAAGTCACAAATGTAAACAACCTGCCTGACTATCTTTCGCCACCGCAATCCATCGTCGCCGCCACCCCCAGTATTCATGCGAAAATATTGGAAAACCTAAGCACTCCCTGACCCTCTTTTCCTGAATTAAAGCCGATGAGCTGCACTCCTTGCGGGTAAAATTAAGACTTACAGGTAAAGCACTCGATGGCTGTTACTGAAATTCCGATCAGCAAAACTAAAATCATACTTCCCCGGCGCCGGGCCGAGCTTCTTAGCCGCGGCCGCCTTTTGAACGCGCTGTTCGATTCCCTCGATCGCAAATTGATCCTGGTAACCGCGCCGGCCGGATATGGAAAGACCTCCCTGCTGATCGACCTGGCCCATCAGAGCGAATTACCCTTCTGCTGGCTGGCGCTGGACCCGCTTGACCGCGACCCGCAGCGATTCATTGCCTATTTCATTGCCGCCATCACCGAGCGTTTTCCGCAATTCGGGAACCGTTCCCGCTCCGTACTCGATGGGCTGACCAACCTCGAGGATGGGATGGAACGATTGATCGTTACTCTCGTCAACGAGATCTACGATGACATTCACGAGCATTTTGTAA
>CAZPCR010000466.1:0-2767 GCA_964585035.1 uncultured Anaerolineaceae bacterium | reverse complement strand
ATACGGACTTGCTGGTCACTGGCTGAAGAGAGGAAGGCATCTAAAACGGGGTCCAGCCAATCCCATGGCCAGAAACGTGAAAAATTATTAGGATGGGCAGCTTCAGGGCTACGGCCAGTTCCGAGGCTGATGAGAGTTGTTTCCTCCGGTTTCCACCCCAGACAAAAAGATAATTCATAAGCAGCCAGGTAGCACGGATTGGCGTAGGAGCCGACTCCACCATCCATATACCTGCCATCCACAATTGGAAAGTAAGTCGGGACGGAACTGGATGCCAGGATGGCCTTAACAACCGGCCAGTCCTGGTATTCAAGTTTCCAGGGTTTGATAAAGCAGGTTCTGTTGGTGAGGGAATCAAACGTAGTGATCACGACGTCAGTAAGCGTGAGAGAATCTTTCGACCAGAAATCACCCATTTTCATATCGCCGATTTGACCGCGAAGAGCCGCTTCCAGAGGTTCCTGAGGATAACGATAACGAGTAAATGGGAAAAGGAAAGTCCGCCAGCTTTTACGGAAGATATTCTCGCCGAGGCCCAGATAAAGTTCATGTAATTTTACTGCCGTCATCCCGGTAGCCAAACCCGCGGAAATGATCGAGCCAGTGGATGTGCCCGCAAACAAGCGCGCGATTTTATAAATAGGCTGTCCGAGCTCTTCCTCCAGCATCGTCAGGGCCCTGGTTACTATGATGCCTCGAATACCCCCTCCATCAATTGCGATCGCAACATGTTTGCGCAAAGGTTTCATAAGAATCTCCTGAGACAATGCGAGTGTAATCCAAATCGGAATAAATTCAAAGTAGAATGTGGTTATGAAACCCTCGTCCGGTTATGAGCCTGGGTCGAAGTCCCCTGACGTACCCTCACAATCGGCAGCTTTCGAGACGCTCAATAAGAAAATAATCGCGTGTCGTAAATGTCCGCGACTGGTTGCCTGGCGGGAAGAAGTTGCACGTACCAAACGGAAAGCTTATAAGGATTGGGATTATTGGGGCAAACCGGTGCCCGGCTTTGGGGATCACAAAACCCATCGCGTAATGGTGGTTGGTCTCGCACCCGGAGCGCATGGTTCAAACCGCACGGGCCGCCAATTTACCGGCGACGGTTCGGGCGGATTTATGTACCCCGCCTTATACCGTGCGGGTTTTGCCAATCAGCCCGAATCCATCAGCCGCGATGATGGCTTGACCCTGCAGGATATGTACATCACTGCCGGCGGACGCTGTGCGCCGCCGGGTAATAAACCCACACCAGAAGAACTCGATAACTGCCAGCCATACCTCGAACGCGAAATAGAATTGCTCAAACCAAAGGTTATGGTAGCACTGGGCCGAATTGCGTTCGAGAGGATCCTGCATATATATTTTCCCAAATCCGATTTGAAACCACAAACGGTTAAACGGCCGGCATCCATGACCTTTGCTCATGGAGCCTTTTACAAATTGAACGCTGAGACCTGGCTGCTGTGCTCCTATCACCCCAGCCAGCAAAACACCTTAACAAGAAAATTGACGGTCGAAATGTTCGACCAAATATGGGAGAAAGCCAGAGAATTGATTAGTGGCTGACCTGCTTGATCCTGGTGAACGTGCGCCGGAGTTTCAATTGACAGATACACGCGGACGGCACATCCGCCTGGCGGATTATCGCGGACGATCCCTTGTGCTCGCTTTTTTAAGAGGCTTTCTCTGACCCTACTGTCGCGCGCAGTTAGCGCGCCTGAGGGATGAATATGATCAATTCACGAAGCGTGGTGCAGAAATCTTGGCTATTGGGCCCGATGGACCCGAAGCTTTTAACCTCTATTGGCAGTCGGAAAAACTACCTTTCATCGGTTTGCCCGATCCGGATCACGCAACGGCGCAGCGCTATAAGCAGGAAGTCAATATTTTCAAATTGGGACGCATGCCGCTTGTGAGTGTTATTGACGGACATGGGTTCATCCGTTATGCTCATTATGGCTCTTCCATGTCCGATATTCCACAAAATAAAACCTTGCTTGAAGTAATAGACGAACTCATCGCGGCATCGAAATAATTTGATGGTATCCTGTTCGAAGAAATAACGAGGCAGCATGACACTGGGACAAATTGCTTTTCTAGGTTCGGGCGAAACTTCCATGGCGGGAGGACGCATCTTCGAGAATTTAGCGCGCGCCCTGCCCCAACCTTTGCGGATCGCGATCCTTGAAACACCGGCAGGGTTCGAGCTTAACTCACACCAGGTCGCGGGACGCGTAGGCGAATTTATGAAAACCCGCCTGCAAAACTATACCCCTACCATCGACATTATCCCGGCCCGGAAACGAGACACACCATACAGCCCGGATGAACCCGCAATCCTGAAATCCCTTTTGTATGCTAATTTTATCTTCATGGGGCCTGGCAGTCCCACGTATGCGGTGCGGCAGCTGCAAGGCTCGCTGGCCTGGGACATTGTGCGTGCGCGGCATCGCCTGGGTGCAACACTGGCTTTCGCATCTGCTGCGACCGTATCTGTCGGTGCGTGGGCCATCCCCGTATATGAGATCTACAAGGTCGGGGAGGACGTTCATAGCAAGGCCGGCTTGAACTTCTTCTCGGATTTTGGCGTGCACTTATCCTTCGTACCGCACTGGAACAATACAGATGGGGGTGAGGACGTGGATACCAGCCGCTGTTTCATCGGGATGGACCGCTTTAACGTGTGGTGCAACAGCCTGCCTGCCGAGAATACAACGGTGGGACTCGATGAGCATACCGGGCTGATCGTCGATTTTGAAACGGG
>CAZPCR010000465.1:0-2785 GCA_964585035.1 uncultured Anaerolineaceae bacterium | reverse complement strand
TCGGCTACACGTCTGGCCAGGTCACGCATGCGCCTGAAATAGCCCTGGCGTTCGGTCACCCCGATGGCGCCGCGCGTGTCGAGTGTGTTGAATATGTGCGAGCACTTGAGCACGTAGTCGTGCGCCGGCAAAAGCAGACCCCGGTCGAGGCAGGCGTTCGCTTCGCGCTCGAAGTTGTCGAAGACCTCGCGCATGCGGGTCACATCGGCCACTTCGAAATAATACTTGCTGTGCTCGCGCTCCTCCTGCCGGCGGACTTCGCCGTAAGTGACCGTGTCGCTCCACGGCAGGTCCCAGGCGGCTTTGACGTTGTGCAGGCCGATCAGGATGCGCTCCAGTCCGTAGGTGATTTCCACCGCCACCGGGTCGAGCGTTACCCCGCCCACCTGCTGGAAGTAGGTGAACTGCGTGATCTCCTGGCCGTCGAGCCACACCTCCCAGCCGAGTCCCCAGGCCGAAATGGCGGGCTGTGCCCAGTTATCTTCCACAAAGCGGATGTCATGCTGGCGCGGGTCGATACCGATGGCTTTTAGTGAATCAAGATAAAGCTCCTGCGGGTTACCGGGATCGGGCTTGAGAATGACCTGATACTGGTAATGCAGTTGGAAACGGTTGGGGTTCTCGCCGTAGCGCCCGTCGTCCGGTCGCACCGAGGGCTCAACGTAGGCCACATTCCACGGCTCGGGTCCGAGCACGCGCAAGAAAGTGGCAGGGTTCATTGTCCCCGCGCCAACTTGTGTGTAATAGGGCTGCCACAGCACGCAGCCGCGTTCAGACCAGAATTGTTGGAGAGTGAGGATGACTTGTTGGAAGGATAAGGGCATTTGATATTCGATTTTTCGGGATTTTGTTGAAGCGATTGGATTATACCGTACACGATTTGGATTCCCCGAGTTAGATTGGTTGAAATGATTCACATAGCGATAAGAGTAGAGACTATTTAGAATATATGTCTCGGCGTTATGGAGTTGAGCGGGCACAACGAAAACCGAAGTTATTGTAGGTATTGTTGGGGCTGACTTCTAGACGCTTGATAGAGCGCGCGAGGTTCTCGCCGCTGCCCCATCCGCCGCCACGTAGTATACGGTATTGACCTGAATCGGGCCCCAAAGGATTAGAGGATGGAGAATTCTGGTAATAAGTGTCCGAATACCAGTCGGCTACCCACTCCCATACATTGCCCGTCATCCCGTAAATACCATAAGGACTCATATCTTTCTTATAACTGTCTATGGAGGCTGTATCCTTGCCAATATAGTTTGCATATGTTGGGTCTACACTTTCGCCCCAAGGATAGGTGCGCCCATCCGTACCGCGCGCGGCTTTTTCCCACTTCGCTTCGGTAGGCAATTGCGCGTCACGCCATTCGCAATAGACTTTTGCCATGTACCAGTCTACGTAGATAACGGGGTAATTAGCATAGTCTGGGTTTCCATAGTAACTTGAACGTGTTTGGGATCCCATTTGTTTAGGGGGGTCACATTTATGCGCATCTACGCAGGTTTTGTAAAGAGCATTGGTTACCTCATATTTATCCATGTAGAACGAATCCAGATAAACAGTATGTGCAGGCTTCTCAGCCGTAGAGCCATACTTACTCCCCATTATGAATTCACCAGCGAGCACAAAGCGCATGGGCACGCCAAAGGAATCCATAAAATCTGAAGAGTTAGGATGAGGATCGAAGGCCTTAGCAATTCCCGTAGAAACCGATGTTGGTGCGGGTGTAAACAATTTAGTTGGTGTTGAAATTGGATTATGAGTACTTGCAGAAACTATGAATTCAGGCAAAGTTGGGCTGGTATTGAGAGGAAAAGTAGGACTAGATGTAGGGGTTGGATTCTGAATCGGAAGGTACTTAGGAATATAAATCGCTAAAAAGATGAGCCCAGCAATTGCAATCAGCATAAACAGAAGAGGTGAAGAATACATACGAACTTGAGCCGCTTTTTCAGGGGCTTTGTGTTCTATTTTTCCAATGCCCTGAGTTTTCCTCTGCGTTACACGCGCAAGGCTTTTATAAAACTTCTCTAGAGGAAGTCTCTCTCCAGTTACATCCTCATATTGTATTGCCTCGACTGACAACCACGTATCACCGCGAAGCAATAATGCAAAGAATGGTTTTTTCTTTCTTCTGGCACGTGTTACCTCATTTTGAACCCAATCCGATTCAAGCGCGTTCTCGGTCATAACAACGATAAACGCATCGCAATCGTCTAAATGTTTTTGAATTACGGTTGGCCATGTGGTTCCATAATCAATACGATCATCAACCCATACGTCAAAGCCCTCATTTTGGAGAGCAGCCTGAAGTCTATGGACGTAGGCTTTGTCTTTGTGGCTATAGCTGATGAAAATATATCCCATATGAAGGTTGCCTAATCTAACCACAAATCTACATTGTCATAGTTAGACTTGGATTTACGGCACGAACGGCAACTGGGGTCGTTCGAGGGGTGGCAGAGCAAGAATTTGCGAAGGCGTTGTAGTTTAGGCATTGAGTATCCCGCCAAATAGTTTAACAAGATTATATGTCAAGTTTGCTATTATTACGCACCTTTTTAAGTGAATGGACTATAATGTTCAAACAGTCCATAAGATAGCAAGGGAGCAATAAATGGCTGAATTAAAACCTAGAAATACCCAAACCCGAGTAAAACACGAAATCCTTTCCCGCTACCTAGCCACGTGGGGCGGGATCATTGTTGGTGGATTAACAAAAGCCCGAAAGGTGCTAGATTGGCATTTTGTCTATGTTGATTGCTTCTCATATCTTGGCAAATAT
>CAZPCR010000464.1:0-2807 GCA_964585035.1 uncultured Anaerolineaceae bacterium | reverse complement strand
CACTTACACACAGTGAACCATTCCACTCCATGGAATTCCGTCACGGACCGATGAGTATGGTCAATGAGAATGCTGTGGTGATCGGGATGTTATCGGAGAAAAATTTTAGCTATGAACAGGCTGTATTGAACGATATGCAGGCGCTGGGCGGGAAAATCGTTTCGTTGTGTGAGGCCAATGCAGATGTTTCGTTCGAAAGTGGAATGCCTGAAAATGTGCGCGGAGTCTTATATCTTCCGGTCCTTCAGTTGATGGCTTTCTATCGTTCTTTGGCAAAGGGACTTAACCCTGACCGTCCGAAGAATCTGACGGCAGTGGTTCAACTAAGCTTATAAAAGGAGATGAGACCATGAAATATTGTTTGTCCGTACTTGTCGTAGTAGCCAGTTTATTATTGGCCTCCTGTGGAGGAGGGGCCGCGCCGGTTGCAACGCAGGCATCCGCCTCAACTCAGCCGTCTGCAAGTGGTGCTCCTGTGCAGATTACTTATATGGAATGGGGCGACCCGGCCGAGCTGGATGTCTGGAATGCGATCGTCGCCGACTTCGAGAAAGCCAACCCCAACATCAAGGTGGATGTCCAGGTATCCGATTGGGACTCATACTGGACCAAGCTCAAGACCCTGCTGGCTGCCAACACACCGCCGGACGTCTTTGCCATGGATGCTCCACTGTTCCTGGACTACAAAACGCGAGGCGTTTTGCTTAACCTGCAACCCTATATAGACAAAAATCCGGGTATGTTGGACGGCCTCTACCCGAATACTCTGACAGCTTATCAGTCGCCAGACGGTTATTTCGGCCTACCGCGCGATTTCCAGACCATCGTGGTTTTCTATAACAAGGATATGTTCGACAAGGCCGGCGTTGCCTATCCAAAGTCCGACTGGACCTATGATGACTTGCGCGCTACAGCCAAGGCCCTGACCAAGGATACCAACGGCGATGGGAAGATCGACCAATTCGGATATGTGATCGATCCATGGGATTTTGAACCGGGAATGAGTGAGATCATCTGGGCCTATGGAGGCGACCTTATCAATGCCGACCATACCAAGACACTGATCGGAGATCCGAAGTCGCGCCAGGCTTTCCAATTCCTACATGACATGATGTTTGTCGATAAGTCCATCCCAGATCCAAATACATCACAACAATATGGAACCGACCTGTTCCTATCGGGCAATGCGGCCATGATCGCCATGGGTCACTGGGCTGTCCCAGGTTATTCCGAGGCGAAATTCAAGTGGGATGTGGTCCAGATGCCAAAAGGCCCCGCCGGTCAGGCGACCAGTGTCAACAGCGCGGGCTTCGTGGTGGGCAAGGATTCCAAGCATCCCGAGGAAGCTTTTGAGTTCATCAAGTTCGTGGAAAGCGCAGCAGGCCAGACCCGCCTGGCTCAAATGGGCTTTGCCTGTCCGGTATTAAAGTCCGTTGCAGAGAGCGATGCATTCCTAAAGCAAAGTACTCCAATCAACCAAAAGATCTTTACCGATTCCCTGGCCTTCGCTCATATGAAACCGGTTTTCAGGGGATATGATGAATGGTCCTCCACCGTTGGCGACGGTCTGACGCCCATGTGGAACGGGGATGTGGAGTTAAACCCGACTCTCGATTCGATTGTGACCAGTGCCGACGAGGTTCTGGCTAAAAACAAATAAGGTAATTACCAAAAAAGATATTTCTCTTCGCCCTCACTCCTCTCAATCCGGGAGGAGTGAGGGAATAGCAGGAGTCAGGTATGGATTTTGGGTTAAAACCGCTGGGACGTGAAAGGCTCTGGTTATGGATCATGCTGGCTCCGACGTTGGTGGGGCTGGTCTTTGGCGCATTGGGCTCCGTCCTGGCCACGGTCGCCCTGAGCTTCACGCACTGGGACCTTCTAACGCCGCCTACCTGGGCCGGTGCAGACAATTATATAAACCTGTTTACCAACGCAGCCTACTTCAAGGCACTGACGAATACTTTCACGTTCAGCGCCATGTATGTCCCTGGTGTGGTGATTGCCTCGCTGTTCGTCGCGGTTTTGATGAACCGCAAGATCCACGGCGTTTCCGCCTTTCGGACTATTTACTTTCTCCCCGCGGTGACTTCAGCGGTTGCGACTGCCCTGATCTGGAATCTTATCTACGGGAGGGACACCGGCATCCTGAATTTCTTCCTGTCACGTCTCGGCTTGCCAGCGGTTTGTTGGCTTTGTACAAAAAACGCCATGATGTCGGTAGTGGTAGTGAACATATGGGGCGCAATTGGCGAGGGCATGATCATCTTCCTGGCAGGGCTGACCGCGATCCCGCGCGAATACTATGAGGCCGCCACCATTGATGGTGCCGGTGAAATGCAGCGTTTTTTCTCCATAACCCTGCCACTCGTCACCCCCAGTATTTTCTTTCAAACGCTCATCTCCACCATCAATGCTTTCCAGGCCTATGACTATATCTACATGATGACCCGCCAGGGAGGGGGAGACAGCTCCATCCCGGTAGTCGTCTTTTCGATCTACCGCAATGCCTGGAACTTCTTTAATTATGGCGGTGCCAGCGCCCAAGCCATCGAACTGGCCGTGCTGGTGATCACTCTGATGGCTTTTTACTTCTGGCTCGAACGGCGCTACGTCATATACGAATAGGAACATAGAATGGGTAAATCGGCGCAAAAACTTATTCTCGATGTAATTAGCTACACCATCCTTATCGCCGGTGCGGTGATCATGGTTGGGCCGTTCTTGTGGATGGTTGCGACATCATTCAAACTGCCGGCCGACCAGTTCACACATACCCTCATCCCCAATCCGGCGACGCTGGAGAA
>CAZPCR010000463.1:0-2810 GCA_964585035.1 uncultured Anaerolineaceae bacterium | reverse complement strand
TTGTTCAAAAGTAGAAACCCAAACGAAAAACCTGAAAATCTCCCGGAATCACCGGCCTTAAACTATAGTTAAATCGGCGATGATGACCATAAAAAGCCGGATTTAAACCACCCTGAATTACTGATGCTATAATCATATTACGCTTTCTACAAGCTCCCCGGATTATTATCAAAATCTCCTCCTCCCATTTATTGAGGGTTGAGGTGGGGACCTTGTGGACAAATGTCTAAAATCTATCCTCGGTTGGAGGACTCATGGAATTCGAACAAATCGGCAAACGCCTCGAATGGCTCGACGAACAACAACGCAAGAGTAAGGGCGATCTCAGCGATATTGGAGGGCGTCTGACCTCTATTGAAACAAGCGTCAAGGCTTTAATGCAGCAATTTAAGACCGTGAACCAGGGGCTGGCCGAGCTTACCCCGGCTTTAGCGCGAATGAATCAATTCGATCAGATGATGACCAAACAACGTACCGATCTCAGCAAAATGATCGATACGATGGAAAAGGCCACCGTCCGGCGTGAACAGGATGGCATCAAACTCCATCACACGGAATTGGAAGAGTTGAGAAAATCGATCACTGTGATCGGTAGGACAATAGATCCCGAGGATATATATAAAAAAATCAAAGACCAAACGCGCGAAAGCCAGCGGCTTAATCTTGCAGTGCAGGATGTGAGCGCAAAAATCGACGCGGTAGTGGGAAAAAACGAGGAAGTCCTTCTGGCTCAGAAGGCCATGGAAGAACCTCGCCGGCAGGATGCCAAACGTCTGGCGGACCTTCAAGGCGAGCTGGCTTCCGTCCGTAAGCGCGCCGACGATGCGCGCGAAAAGACTACAGTACATGCCGATACCATTCGGAACCTTGAGAATCGGATTAACGAGCTCCTTGAAACGGAAACCACCCGCCAGGAAGCGCAGGCAGCCTTCCTGGCACAGCAGGCCATGGCACAGGTCGAACGCGATCGAGGCTGGAAAGATTGGCAGGAAAAATACGAGCTCTTCAAACAGCAGGCTGATAATATGGAGTCACAGGTCGCCGCCCTGGATGATTCCATTCGAGCCGCCAAGCGGGCACAGGATGCCTACAACGATCTCAACCAAAAACTGGAACGCCGCATTGCCGAAGTGAGTGAAATGCAGAGGCTTGCGGAAGACCGCATCCGCCAGGAATGGGTGGCCTTCAAAGCCGAAGAACAAAAACGTTGGACAAGCCACTCTCTTTCTCAGGAAGAGTCCATGCGCGACCTGCGCAAGGATATGGACAAACTCGAACAACGCACCGCTTCCATGGACGATGTTGTCCAGACTATGCAGGACCAACTCCATCAGACCACCGATACCACTGAGAAACAATTACAGGAACTGATGAACCTCTCTAATGAATGGCTCACAACGTATGAACGGATCATGGGCCACGGTAAAAAGACAAAGAAAGCAGCCCGCTGACACCTTTTCCTTTATAGCTCCTTGCCTATTTAAATAAAAGTGGAAGGAGATGGACTCATCATTCATGCGTGTTATTGGTACCGCCGGCCACGTTGATCACGGCAAGTCTACGTTGATCGCCGCCCTCACAGGCACCCATCCCGACCGCCTGAAAGAGGAGCAAGCGCGCGAAATGACTATCGATCTCGGCTTCGGCTGGCTGACCCTGCCGGACGGGGAAGAGATCGGCATAGTGGATGTACCGGGTCATCGCGACTTCATTGAAAATATGCTCGCCGGCATCGGTGGGATCGACGCGGCATTGCTCGTCGTAGCCGTAGACGAGGGTGTGATGCCGCAAACCAGAGAACATCTTGCCATACTGGACCTTCTTCAAATCACCACAGGGCTTATCGTCCTGACAAAAACCGACCTGATCACCGATAAAGATTGGCTCGATGCCATCGAGGCGGACGTGCGCACCACAGTTAAGGATACCGTCCTTAACGATGCACCCATGGTGCGCGTGTCTGCCCGGACGGGCAGCGGCCTTAACGGACTAAAAATCACCCTCAGCGAAATCCTTCACCAAAAACCTGTCCGCCCAGACCTGGGTCGTCCACGCCTGCCCATCGACCGTGTGTTCACGATGAGTGGGTTCGGCACCGTGGTTACTGGCACCTTGAGCGACGGTCGCCTGATCGTTGGCGATGAAATCCAGGTAGCGCAATCCGGTCTGACCGGGCGTGTGCGTGGTTTGCAGACTCATAAGAAGAAAGAAGAACAAGCCTTGCCCGGCTCCCGCACTGCCGTTAATGTCTCAGGCATCGGTACGGACCAGATCAGGCGTGGCGAGGTATTGATCCATCCGGGTCAATACCAGGTCACCCGCCGTGTCGACGCCCATTTCCGTTTGCTTGCAGACGCCTCGTCGGCTGTCCAACACAATTCCGAAGTAAAGGTTTTCGTTGGGGCAACGGATGGTGTAGCGACTCTTCGTTTATTGGGAAAGGAAGAACTACAGCCCGGGGAGGAAGGCTGGATTCAACTCGAACTGCGTGAACCGATCGTTGCTGTTCGAGGCGACAGGTATATTCTGCGCCGCCCTTCTCCCAGCGAAACACTCGGTGGCGGGACCATTGTTGATGCGCAGCCGAAGGCGCGCCACAAACGCTTTGATGAGCAGGTGCTGAAGAGTCTTGTTTCTCTTGCCGAAGGCTCCCCCGCCGATATCTTATATGAAGCTGCGATTGCCCTCAATGCCGTTCCGCTCAAAGATATTATTGTGCACTCGCATCTTGAACCCGAAAAAGCCACTGAGGCCTTGAAGGAATTGATCGGTGAAGACCGGTTGGTAATATTGGAAGAGGGAGAAGTTAA
>CAZPCR010000462.1:0-2814 GCA_964585035.1 uncultured Anaerolineaceae bacterium | reverse complement strand
CAGATTTCCAAATGGCGCAAAACCAAAAAACGTGATTGTATACAAACCCGTAACCTGGCCGCGCAGTTGATCCTCCACTCAAGTTTGGAGAAGCGTATTGATCATTGTAAACTCAACCATGAAACCAACGCCGAGACCAATCGGGTCAAGACAGACTCTTGATTTGAGGCACCTTTTGCACGACGATCACTGTAAGCACCAGGCATATTACGGCGAAAAGTGTCATCGTGTAACTGAGACCGATCGCCTGGGAAAGTGCCCCGATCGCCAGATTTCCAAGAGGCGCAAGGCCAAAGAACGTAATTGTGTAGAGTCCCATGACCCGGCCGCGCAGCCGATCATCGACGCGCGTTTGGAGGAGCGTGTTAATGATCGTAAATTCAACCATGAAACCAACTCCCAACCCCAGGGCGAGGAGCAGGCTTAATGGAAACAAAGTTGTAAAGCTAAAGAGGGTTAATACCACCGGAAACCCAAAGCCAGCCGCCAATAACCACTTACTCCGCCATTTCGGGCCATACTGACGAGCTATCAGGTAAGCGCCACCTACGGCGCCGGCGCCCACTGCAGCAGTAATCCAGCCATAACCTGCTGCATTCTGTTTTAACATCTGTTCGACGAAAGCGGGCAGGACCGTTGCATAGGAAATACCAAACACACTAAAGATCGAAGCTAGCAATAATAAACCGTATATTTCACGCTGGCTGACAACATACTTGAGACCGCTGGTCAATTCCTTCCATGGCGATGCTGAAAACCGCAGCGTGTCATGCAGTTCTATTTGCATGACCCACAGACCCAAAATCACTGCAATATAAGAAATACCGTTTATCGTAAAACACCAGGCGGGACCGATGACAGCCAGCAATAGTCCGCCCATAGCCGGCCCGATGACGCGGGCGCTGTTAAACATCATTGAATTCATTGCGATCGCGTTCGGCAAATCTTCACGACCAACCATATCCACTACAAAGGCCTGACGGCCGGGAGCATCGAAAGAGTTAACAACTCCCAGACCTGCAGCCAAAACGATAATATGCCATTCCTGGACCGTCTTCGTAAAGACCAGCGCAGCGAGGATGAACGCGAGCAGCATCGCACCGGTTTGGGTAAGTATCAGCAAGGTCCGCTTGGGAACCCGGTCCACGATCACGCCGCCCCAGGGTGAAATCAACAAAGTCGGGATCGCCGATGCAAACCCGACAATACCGAGTGTAAGATCGGAATGGGTGATCTGGTAGACGAGCCAGCCCTGTGCAATGACCTGCATCCACGTACCGGCATTGGAAATAAGCTGTCCACCAAAGTACAATTGATAATTACGGTGCCGGAGAGCTGCAAATGGATTGCCAGGGCCTGGCGATGATCTTTCCGATCCCACAGGTTCTTCCATGAATAACGGGGCTCCAATTTAAATTAACACAACTGAATTCAAACCAAGGCGAACCGTTATTATACTATCCACCGTTCTCATAACATCGTATGAATGAACCAAGGAGAGTGACCATGTCCAAACCAAGGGCCCGCGAACTTGGAATCGCTTTCGAAGGAGAACCAGGAGCATTAAATGCAATCACAGATATCGCCGGTATAGAAGTCGGTCATAGTACGATCATAGAAGGTCAGTCTGTACGTACAGGCGTTACGATCCTTCATCCGCGCGGCAAACGGAATCACGATCCTGTTTATGCCGGTCATTTTTCATTCAACGGCAACGGTGAAATGACGGGCGCGGCCTGGATCGATGAAGGCGGAGTGCTGGAAGGGCCAATCGGCATAACGAATACGCACTCCGTGGGCGTTGTACGCGACACGATCATCGACTGGCAGGTTAAACACGAGGCGATCTTCCAAAGATGGTCCTGCCCGGTTGTGGGTGAAACAGCGGACGGATGGCTCAATGACATGAACGGTTTCCACATCAGAGCCGAGCATGTGAACCAAGCACTGGAATCGGCCGCTGCGGGGCCTGTCCCTGAAGGCAACGTTGGTGGTGGGACGGGCATGATCTCGTTTGAATTAAAAAGCGGAATTGGGACCTCTTCCCGTAAAGTTCCGGACAAACTTGGCGGTTGGACGATGGGAGCACTGGTCCAGGCAAACTTTGGACGGCGTTATCAACTGACAATCAGCGGCGTGCCGGTCGGCAAACATATCACTTCCAATGCACCTTTCACGAATGGGAAAAATCCCCTAAATAACGAGGAAGGCTCATTGATCGTGATCCTCGCAACGGACGCACCGTTACTACCGCATCAACTCAAACGCCTGGCAAAACGCGCCAGCCTTGGGATGGCGCGAACCGGCTCATTGGGCGGGAACGGAAGCGGCGATATTTACCTGGCATTTTCGACTGCCAACCCAGGGGCAGCCAATCCTTCCTCAGGGGTTGCGGAAATCCAAGCTTTGTCCAACGAGCACATCGACCCATTATTATCTTCGAGCGTATATGCTACAGAGGAGGCCATCATCAATTCACTTATTGCAGCAGAGACAATGACAGGTCGGGATGGGATAACCATCCAGGCTTTACCTCACAATGAACTGCAAGGCATTTTGAAACAATACGGACGATAAGGAGATGAATTGAATTGGCGCACGATAATTCAGCTCCTATAATCCACTCGATGCAGACTTATGATCTTTATCTAACGTGGTATTGGTAGTCAAAAAAGCAAGGGTTTAACTAAAAAGGGCAGGAAGCGAGTTGATCGCCTCCTGCCCTTTTATTATGATTGGTTATTATTTGTCTTGAATTTCTGCGGCGCGGAGAGTGCTTCTCATTAACATCGCGATCGTCATTGGGCCAACCCC
>CAZPCR010000461.1:0-2826 GCA_964585035.1 uncultured Anaerolineaceae bacterium | reverse complement strand
TTGCCAGGCATACGGGACTGACTTCGGGTGCAACGACCGCCATGCTCGACCGGCTGGAAAAGGCCGGATTCATCGAGCGCCGGCCCAACCCCGACGACCGCCGCGGAACGCTGATCACGCCCGCAAAATCAAGCGCCGAAAAAGCTGCCTCATGGTTCGAGTCGGCGCGCAAGGCACAGGCCGAATTGGTCTCAAGTTACTCGGACAGCGAACTTGAAATCATTGCCGATGTTTTCGAACGATTTGCAAAACTATGGGATGACGAACGCAAGAAGGAACAAAAAGATCAGTAGGTAGGGATCGAGTCGGAATCCAGAATTTCAGCTTTTGACCGATTTTTCAACTCTTCCGCCATAACTATTATGACACGACTGAACCAACAGTGAGAAAAAGATAAATAAGAACTAATGCAAGTATTCCGCCCGTTACTGCCCCAATCCATCCCCAAACATCTTCATGTAAATCATCTTTATGGATTAGTGGGATAAATGATTGAACAAGATTGTTTAATAAAAATGTGAAAGTACCAATAACGGCCCAAAAAAATCCGGCGTAAAAAATTTCATCGAAAGAGGTTGAACGAAGGGTGAAATTAGAAAAATATTTATCACTTAATATTTCTGTTATTGTGACAAAGATGGCAACGATAAGTGCACGAATTAAGGCTTTTTTAGTTTTCGTATTCATGACTAAACGTATTCACGAAGTACTGCGGAATTATATAATCAAAATCTTGATGGTCGCCTTATGCTTTCTGAAATCAAGGCAAAAGAGACATGCAATAAGCAGCAGGCTCAAATCCAGTTCGGCTGTGATTTTACCTATATTTGGATATATACTCTGAACCAAGCTGTATGCGGACATTGTCCAATTGATATACATTTTGCGTTTATTACTTGGTGACCATAAGCCTAGATCGCGTCAGCAATTCCTGGAATGCGATAGCTTTTCTCTCAGGCTACTATCTCTACTCCATGTATCTTCTCATGTTTTCGAGATCATCTCGCATGGTTACGGTGCCTAGATAATCTGGTGCGTCGGTTGCTTCCTTCAGGAGCTTCTCATAAGTCGCCCGGTACTTTTTCATGGCATCGTAGTATTGCGCCGCGCGATTAACATCGCGAATTTTTGATAGACTCTGGGCTAAATAATAGTTACCCAACAAAAGTCCATCGCCCGTCAGTCCCTTATCCACCGCGACCTGGAGGTATTGGACTGCCTCCGAAAAATCATCAAGTCTATAGCAGCACACTCCCTTGTTAAAGTAGTTGAGTCCAACCTGTGGTGTAAGCAAAAGCGCCTTGGAAAAAAGATCGCTTGCCTCCGCGAACTTCTGATTAGCCATCAGCACGTTCCCTAGAGCGGTCAGGTTAAAGTAACTGTCTGGCTTAAGTTGCAGTGCCTTGGGGGCATCGCGTTCCGCATCAACGAGATTGGACAATTTTAAATATGTCACGGAGCGAAATTGGTAAGCTTCCCAAAGAGTGGGACGTATGTTTAACGCCTGGTTGGCCAGGTTGAGGGCCTGCATGTAATTTCCAAACTGAAATGCTTTAGAGGCGGCGCGATACTGGGCCGGGTACCTCCAGACGAATAGCCATAGTCCGGTTGTGATTGATGCTGCTATACCCAATAATGCCGGGGCAACATTAGCGAAAGGGTAGATCGCTAAGGATATCCCGATTGCGGCAGGTAGTATAAGCGCGAACCAAACATATCTTAGCCCGCGCTCAGTAGCAAGACTTTTAAAGGTCGCCAAACCCGCAAGCCCGATGAATACGCCGATAGCTAGAATTGGCATTGCGTGGAAGACAATGCTTAGGACGAAACCACCAACTAGCCCTGCCACCAGGACCAGACTGGCCAGCTGATCCCAATTAATATTCTTGTCATGTGGACCGAACATGTCTTTCTTTCCGTCGGAATTATTCATTTCGATCTAAATCTCCACCATACCGATTCGCAATCAAGCGTATTCATGCCGGGAAAAGCGCCTGGTACCTTCTGGGCTCAAATCCAGTTCAGTTAAGACTTTCTTTCATGGGGTTGGCTGTTGGTCAGAAAGACGAAAAGCAGTTATTACATCTGCCTGCGCCTTCCATAGCCTGTAATAAGACCCGCCCACAGCTTCACCTTCCGTCAATTCTTTTGTACCATAAACACCTTGAGGAGTAACTATATAAAACTTAATATTTCCGGCAGACGTTGGCAGGGAATAGTTGTTAGTCAGTTCCATCTTTCCAATGAAGCTTGTTGCTACAGAGACAAACTTCTTTGCAGCAGTTTGGACACTTTCAAATTTAATGCCATCAGTTCGTCCATGACCTGAATCACAAATCATACTAGCATCACCTGATGCAAAACTTATAGTAGTGCAAGTGCTTCCGGTATTATCAAGTACGTTAGCCATAGGCTGAATGGCTATTTGAGTCTACAGTGATGCCAAGCGCTTCCGGTCTTGTTGACAAAGCATCACTTCGTAGTTTGAGGTAAAGATCTTTTCCGACCAATTTTGATGTGCCCACTGTAATTGTCTGACACGAAAAAACTAATAATACAGATAAGGAGATAAAAGTTAAAATATTTCTTGATCTCTTCATTGCTACTCCTTACATCATAAAAATGTTTTCGACTACGAACCAGCGCGTCGGGCTGAGGAAAGCACTCAGCATCTTCGAAAAAAACGCCCGGTATCTTCAAGGTTCAAACCCATTTGGCTACGATTTGCCTTGGCGATGATGTTGATCAGGCTAGAATGCCAATGGAAGAACGGCACTGGATATAATCGCAATTAAGCCTGCAATACCCAATGTAATATTGGAGAAG
>CAZPCR010000460.1:0-2826 GCA_964585035.1 uncultured Anaerolineaceae bacterium | reverse complement strand
CGGGCCATTCGGAAAGGCTGGCACGCGAATGATGTCGTCATATGCCATTATTATGAGCACACTTATTGGGGATTTCGGCAATTTGAATATTATCTCCCCGAGTATCGGAACGTGCTCCTAACCTCGGATGCTTCGCTGCCGCCGCCGCTAGGGACAAAGAAATGGGTGGGACAGGGGCGACAGACCGCTTTCGTAGGAGAGGTTCCGATACCTAATAAGGCTGACACGGTTCTTGTCGTGCCCGTGGGCGAATCTCTGGGTATATTCCGGTCGAGGTTCGACCTCCAGAGGGCGGAACTCGTCTTCGAGGCAGGCGTAAAGCTTTACGTGATCCGCAGCGAAGGCCAGAAAGTGTTCAGAAACTGAACACTTTCTGGCGACATGTTCAGATGGCTTGGCAAGAATGATGAACTCGCGCAAAAATGAACTAGCCATTTACCATAGCCTAGTTAATTCGTGGCGCTGGTTAAGAGGTTCGCGGATAGCAGGTTATGGTCGCATTGAGTGTCAATAATGAGCCGATAAGGGCCAATCGTGCGCAGGTGGCACGTAAGCTGCAACTGAAGACCCGACACGAACGTTAGTCTGTTGGATCGTTGAGCAATACGAAAAAGCCAGATGAAGGAGGTGAACGAGATGAAGAGAACTCTCCGAAAAATGTATCGCGGGCTGAAGTCGCGGAAGGGCCAGAGCTTGGTCGAATACGCGCTTATCCTGGCTCTCATCGCTGTCGTGGCGATCTTGGTGCTGAAGGGCCTTGGCAATAAGGTCAACAACACCTTGTCGTCAGTGAATGCGAACTTGCCGTAACTCGGCAAAGTATCAAACAATGTCCAGACGGGGGTGAAGCAGGCCAACGCCTCTTCATCCCCTAAGGCTTTACGGCCCAATTATCCGGGTCTTGGCTGGTGCCGATTGCTCGGTCGGTTTTCGATTCAGTAATCACCAATGCAGGCGGCGACAACACACCATGGATTCGTCAGTTTGCCCGCCAGATGTCCAAGGCCGATGTCACAACATGCTTCATGTCATTGGGTTCACGCGAGGTATTGGAAATCTCCCTGGGTACGACGAGGGAAGCGCAGGTCGAGCCCGGTGATGGTTGACCACCGAACACATCCTATGGTCTGGTTTGCAAGCTGGTGTAACAAATCCCGGCCAACAATGCCCAGGAATGGCCTCCCCACCCGCCAGTTTTTTCTCAATTTTGATGTTGCAATTATTTGCAACAGGGCACAGCATCTGCTTGCCTTAGCACGCAAAGTCGAACAAGGAGGACTCAATGGCTAAGAAATCCGGTGCAGGCGGGATCATTTTGGTTGCCGTAGTTTTGGCGATGATCGCCGTTTATTTTATTTGGAATATGAAGCGGCAGCAGGACCAGGAGTCCGCGAAGTACTGGACTGAAGTGGTTACTGCGCTACAGGATATTCCGGCGCGCACCAAAATAACCCGCGAAATGGTTACGTTGACCCGTTACCCAAAAGAACTGGTCATCGACGGTGTCATCCGAAATCCCAAGGACGCGGACGGGCACACTACGCTGGTGAGGATCAAGGCCAAAGAACAGATTCGGACATCCGATCTTCTCGGCGAGGGACAGGCACCGGGACTGGCCTATGACATTCCTCCGGGCATGCGTGCCATCGCCATCGGCGCGGGCGAAGTCATGGCGGCTGGTAGCTCCGTGAAACCGGGCGACCGTGTTGACATTTTAGCCACCTATACGGATCCGGTCGCGCACCAGGAAACCACGCAGATGATCCTGCAAAACGTACTCGTGCTCGCCGTCAATGAAGGTGTGACCGATCAGCAAATCAAACAGGGTGCCAAGAGTTCGATGACGCTGGCAGTCAAGCCCGAAGAGGCGGAATTGCTAACGGCCGCGGATCGAGCCGGCGCATTGCGCGTAGCCTTGCGCGGTCTCAACGAGCCCACGGTGATCGCGACCAAGGGAGTTGGCACACGGGATTTCCTCGGCCCCAATACCCTCCGATTCTCCACGACGGCTCCTGACACGCAGAGATCCACGCCGATCATTATCAGCCCACCGCGAAACGACCGGCCGGAACTCAAAATTTTCAGGGGTTCAGTGGAGACAGTCGTGCCGCAAGATTAGACGAACTTCACACGAATTCGAAATAAGGAAAGGACAGCGTAAAATGAAGAGAATACAATGGAGGGGGATGGGGATTATCGTGGTGCTATTGGCCGCTGGGCTACTGGTGCTTTCAGACGCCCGCGCTGAACAGCAATCCATTCAGGTGAGTGTCGGTGAGGCCGTCTCGCTGCCAAGCGAGAATGTCTCGAAAATTGCCCTGGCCGACCCGTCCATTGCGGACGTCGTCAACCTTTCCGACAAGGAACTCAGCATTATCGGCAAAAAGGCCGGCGTCACCACCTTGACGATCGTCAAGAGTGATGGTTCGGCCACCCAAATGTATCGCGTGGAAGTCGGCAACGACGCTGTCGCGGCCACCATCCGCCAGATGATTGGGAACACCAATGTCACCGTCCGCGCCATTGGCGACGCTCTGGTGCTCGACGGGAAGGTGAACGACGAAATCGAAGCGCAGCGTGCCGCCCAAATCGCCGGCGCGTACAAGGCGCAAGTTGTCAATCTCCTGGAAGTGACGAAGCCGCGTCAGATCAGAGTCCGCATCCGGATCGCGGAAGTGAACACGGAGGCCATCAAGAACATTGGTTTCCAATGGTTTGGACCACAGGGCCAGGTGCAGTACGCCATGCAGTACGTCGGTGGCGGGTCGATTATGAACGGCTTTATCCCGACCGCCAGCGAATTTGGCACGGCCGGAACGACATTTA
>CAZPCR010000459.1:0-2827 GCA_964585035.1 uncultured Anaerolineaceae bacterium | reverse complement strand
AGAGTCAGGTCCAAAGGCATGGTAAGAAACCAAAATTTTCCACATCATTATACTGGTAAAATCTGGGCAACACATCCCTCACTGATCTTAAGCACGCACAGCCCCTTCGTAAAGCATCCGAAAAATGGATTTATATGGAATTCACACTACACAAAGATTTTTCTTCGATATCTTCGTCTGCCTGGAATGTCCTCGTCGAAGCGGGCATCTCCGATACACCTTTCTTGCGATATGAGCTGTTAAGCCAGTGGTGGATAACCCTCGGCGGCGGCGAATGGAAAGATGCCGAACTTGCGCTGATCACCGCGACTGAAAATGGTAATCTCATTGGAATTGCACCCCTGTTTAAGGCGGTTTACGACAATCGCACCGCCCTTTTGCTGGTGGGAAGCATCGAGGTCTCCGATTATCTTGACTTGATCGTGCGCGCCGAAGACTTGCCTCGCTTTCTATCGGGACTTATTGAATTCCTCGCCCAGTCTCCTTCCTTCGCTGGTCTGCCGTTCGATTGGTATAACCTGGTCGATTCCTCTCCCACGCTCCCGGCCCTAAAGGCCGAATCTGAAAAACGCGGCTGGACTTATCGTGAAGAGATCTATCGCCCAACGCCGCGCATCGCCCTGGACGGGGATTTCGATACCTACTTGAATGGCATTGATAAAAAACAGCGGCACGAGATCCGGCGTAAATTGCGGCGCGCTATGGAAAGCGAAGTCCCTGTTCAATTTTATATCGTCGAAGATGCCGCCACGCTTGGGTCGGAAATAGAATATTTCTTTCAGCTTATGGAGCAGGATTCAAATAAAGCCGGTTTTCTCAAGCCCGCCATGCGCGAGCATATGACCGGGATTATGCGCAGCGCATTCGCCCAGGGATACCTGTGGCTGGCTTTTCTCACCGTGGACGGCGTCAAAGCCGCCGCTGCGTTTAACTTCGATTACAAAAATAAGCTTTGGGGCTACAACTCCGGTGTCAGCCGCGGTTTTATGGAGTTATCACCAGGCTGGGTCCTTCTCGGTCGTCAGTTGCAGTGGGCCTGCGAACACGGACGCTATGAATTCGATTTCATGCGTGGCGACGAAGATTACAAATATCGCTTCGGCGGCGTCAACAAGTACGTAATGCGTGCTATAACTGTTATACCGATGGTAAATAAATGATGGAATTCCGTTCCGGTTTCGTCGCCGTTCTCGGTCGCCCTAATGTGGGCAAGTCTACTCTGATTAACGCCCTGTTGGGTCAAAAGGTCGCTGCAGTGACCCCGCGCCCGCAGACCACGCGTCACCGCCAGCTTGGTATTCTGACGCGCGAGGATGCGCAGCTTATTTTCGTGGATACGCCCGGTATCCACACCGCGCGCCACAAGCTCGGCAAGTTCTTGAACCAGGAAGCGGAGGAAGCCCTGCATGGCGTCGACGTGATCCTTTTCCTCGTGGAAGCATCTGCCGAACCGACCGAGGAAGATAGTCAGATAGCAGCCCTGCTCGAAAAATCAGCGCGTCGCATCCCTCTTGTCCTGGCCGTCAACAAGATCGACTTGATTACGGCCGGCAATTTGGTACATCTCCTCGAAGCGTATAAGGCTCTTCTGCAAAAAGGCGTGCAGACGGTCTCCATCTCCGCTGCTAACGGCGACGGTCTTCCAGAACTCGTTAAATTATTGATTGATAATTGCCCTGTCCGCCCTGCCGAGTATGAAGAAGGCCAGATCACGGATCTCTATGAGCGCGAGATCGCCTCCGACCTGATCCGCGAAGCGGCCCTGCTTAAACTCCGCGATGAGGTTCCGCATGGCATCGCTGTGCGCGTCGATGATTTCAAAGAGCGCGAGAACGGCCTGGCCTATATCGCTGCGACCATCTTTGTCGAGCGCGAGTCGCAAAAAGGGATCGTGATCGGCGAAGGTGGGAAAATGCTCAAGCAGATCGGCACCAAAGCACGCCAGGAGATCGAGTCAATGGGCGGACATAAGGTATTCCTCGAGCTGCGCGTCAAGGTCGAAAAAGATTGGCGCAACAACGAGAATGCCCTGAAGCGCTTCGGTTATAAGATCAAAAAATAGAGTAAGTCTCTCGTGGACCCGATGATACTGTTCCCATAGCGGATCCGAAGGAAACAAGCGTCCATCTCCTTTAGAAGATCGCGCAGCACAGATTTCACGTTCTAGCCATGAAGGGATCCCCAAGTGTATTCCTGGTGGACGGGCAAGATCCCTAATACAAATTCTATTCTTCTATAAAGTAAACAGGATAATCGCGATCATTGCCGCAGCGATCCCGATCCACTGCGTACGTGTAAGTCGCTCTTTGAGGAAGATCCATGCCAGGATAACCGTTGAGCCGGGGTACAACGAGCTGAGAACGGCGGAGATATCCAACCTGCCGGCCTGGCCAGCCAGGATAAAGAACAAATTGCCTCCGATATCGAGAATACCGTTCAGGGCGATCATCGACCAGGCGTTTCCCTCCACTTTCCATGTTTCGCGGCGGAAAATCATAAAGAGGACAAGGATGATCATCCCACCCAGGCGGGATGCAGTCATAGGCCACAGCAGATCGGTACGTGTGGCAGCATGTATTAGCACGAAGTAGAAGCCAAAGCCGATGCCCGCCAGCAGCGGCAGACGCAAATCGGCAATATGAGAGAAGATGTTTTTAACCCCGTCTTTGCCTTGGGAGATCAGCCAGATGGCGGCAAGCGCAAAAGCAAATCCAACGAAAGTGAGTAGGGTGGGAAGACTCTCCGTAAATAAGCCGATAATTACCGGCAGTAGGGCTGCCAGTAATGCCGAGACGGGCGCCGCAATACTCATCATGCCTTTTGTCAT
>CAZPCR010000458.1:0-2831 GCA_964585035.1 uncultured Anaerolineaceae bacterium | reverse complement strand
AACCGCAAAAACCTGATTGCCCTTTTGCCGGATTAAATCTCGAACATTGATCATGTCGGTTTCTCCTTTGGCTAAGGTTTTATAAAGTATAGGCTGGAATCAGAAGGCTGGCAAGCTCGGAAAAAAGACACCCGGCTGCTTCTTGCCAACAGGGCCGAGATTGTAACTTTGCTAGAAAATTACTCCTTATTCGGGGAACTTGCGAATAAACCAGGTTTTGACAATTTGGGTGAGAACAATGTATGTCAGGAGCATGCACGCCAATAAGGGCCAGTAAAGCGGAGGCAGCGCCACGAAACCCAGCGTCTTTGCGATCGGCGAAATCGTCAGCCAGGCTCCTACCGCAACAATGATCAGCGACGTCAAGATCAACGAGTTGCTTGCCCGGCTCTGAATGAATGGGATCTTATTCGTGCGGATGACGTGAATGATCAACGTCTGCGTGAACAGGGATTCCACGAACCAGCCCGTCTGGAACAGGGTTGGGTTATTCCAACAGTGGAAGACGTACAGCATGATGAAATATGTCATGTAATCGAAGATCGAGCTGATCGGGCCGATGAAAACAATAAATCGGCGCAGGGAGCTGATTTCCCACTTACGAGGCTTCGCCAGCCACTCGGGATCGACCTGGTCTGTCGGGATCGATGTCTGCGAGAAATCGTACAACAGATTATTGGTCAGCACCTGGATTGGCAGCATCGGCAGGAATGGCAGGAACAGGCTGGCACCCAGGACGCTGAACATATTTCCGAAATTTGAGGAAGCCGCCATCTTGATATATTTCGTGATGTTTCCAAATACCTTGCGCCCTTCGATGACACCTTCTTCCAGCACGAGCAGGCTGTTTTCGAGCAGGATAATATCAGATGACTCCTTGGCAATATCAACCGCGCTGTTTACGGAGATGCCAACATCGGCCGTTTTAAGCGCCGGTGCATCATTGATGCCATCGCCCATGAACCCGACCACATGCCCCTTGCCCTGCAAGGCACGGATGATGCGCTCCTTGTGGGCCGGTGAAAGCTTGGCAAAAACGGTTATCGCTTCAGCCGCCTCCGCGAGCTGCACAGCATCCATCTGCTCAATCTCCGGACCGAGCAATATCCGCTCGACCGGCAAACCGACCTGCTTGCAAATGTAGGCTGTGATGATATCGTTATCGCCGGTGAGGATCTTGACCGCTACATTGTGATGGTGCAACTTTTCCAACGCCTCAGAGGCACTCTCTTTCGGTGGATCGAGGAAAGCCAGATATCCAAGCAGGGTCAGATTAGACTCGTCACCGATGGTGTAGTGCGGCGTGTCGTTGTCACCCGGAAAAATCCGGTAGGCAACAGCAATCACCCGGAAGCCCTCGGAATTCAACTGTTTCACGCGTTGCTTGCGATGTTCGTCGTGCTCCGGCAGCACCTCCAGGACTTCCCCTCCGACCTCTACATGCGTCGAAAGGTGCATGATCTCCTCGACCGCACCTTTGCAGATCAGGATATGCTGCCCCTTGTTATCCTCCACGATGACCGACATGCGCCTGCGGTGGAAGTCGAACGGCAGTTCGTCAATCTTGCGATAAAGTTCATCCACCTGCAGGTCGTCGTTTAGGTTGACATGGTTCAGGATGGACTCATCCATCAGGTTTTTCAGGCCGGTCTGGTAGTAGCTGTTCAAATACCCGTAATGGAGCACCCGGTCGCTGGGGTTGTTCTTTACGTCCAGGTACTTCTCAAGAACGATCTTACCTTCCGTAATCGTGCCGGTCTTATCAGTGCAAAGCACATCCATGGCGCCAAAATTCTGGATGGAATTCAGGCGTTTGACGATCACCTTTTTCTTGGACATGGCCAGTGCGCCCTTAGACAAGTTGACCGTTACGATCATTGGCAACATCTCGGGTGTGAGCCCGACAGCCACAGCCAGGGCAAACAGAAAAGCTTCGAGCCAGTTGTGCTTGCTCAAGCCGTTGAACACGAACACCAGCGGCACCATGACGATCATGAAACCGATCATCAACCATGTAAATCCGTTAACGCCTTTGTCAAAGCTGGTCATTTGGCGTTGTCCAACTATACTGCCGGCCAAAGAACCAAAGTAGGTCCCGCTGCCTGTTTGGACGACAACGGCTTGCCCGGTACCACTTTCCACATTTGTACCGAGGAAACCGAGGTTCGGCATCTCGAGCGGATTTAATGTCTCGTCTGATATAGCGGCCGGTAATTTCTCGACCGGCATGGACTCACCGGTAAGCGCAGCCTGGTTAAGGAATAAATCCTTCGCCGATAGCAGTCGCACATCGCCGGGGACCATGTCGCCCGCTGATAGAAGGACAATATCTCCCGGCACCAGTTCCTTCAATGGAATTTCCTGGCGCTTTCCGTCGCGCATAACCGTGGCCGTCGTGCTGACCATCTCTTTGAGTTTTTCGGCTGCGTTGTCCGCCCGGCTTTCCTGTATGTAGCGAAGTACCATCCCCAGCAAGACCATGATAAAAATCACGACCGTACCGGGCACGTCGCCAGTCAGGTATGAGACCAGGCCGAGTAAAACCAGCAGGATAACCAACGGGTTTTTGACGTTATCGACAAGGCGCATCAGCCACGTCTGGTGTTTTTCCTTGGCTACTTCATTGAAACCATATTGCTCGAGGCGTGTTTCGACCTCCTCCGAACTGAGCCCGTTCGGATTCGTTTTTAGATTTTCCAGCACAGCGGAAGATTCAAGACGGGCACTTTCCGCTAAAATTTTCGAAACCTTTATACCATTCCCACGCGTTAATCCATTGAGGCGCGGTGTGGTAAATATAGTTGTCAAAATTCCCATACTGTCCTCCTTAC
>CAZPCR010000457.1:0-2843 GCA_964585035.1 uncultured Anaerolineaceae bacterium | reverse complement strand
CGTGCGATCTGCAGGGCTTGCTTGATGGGAACGACTCCGACGTTTCCGCCGTCTGCTCCGATCAGGCGGACTTCCGCGACGCGGATGCCCTCGTTGACTCGAAATTCGTTAGCGCTGATAAGCTTCTCCTTGTTTGTAAGACACAAATCCAGCCTGAGTTGGCTGGGTTTTTGCTGGCGAATGATACCATGAAGGTGTGCGAATCGTCAACGAAATGATCATGATAAACGGACGAACGGGTTTGAAGGAAAGGATGGGACGCCAGGCCGGAATGAGTTCCTTGGCTTCACTCATGGCCTGGCAGCCACTATTTCACGGTTGTATGGAATCGACCATCGGCAAAAATACGGTCTGGTAGAGCGCCTCGTGTTCATCGCTGTTGCTGAAAGACATGACGACCAGAGACTGCCCTCTATAGTCCGCCATGGCAATATCAACCGGGCGACCGTAAGAAGTGGATGTATATAGGGTCCAATTCAGGTTATTCGCCTTCCGTGCACCGGCCGGTTCCGGTGCTGCATCAAGACCCCTGTAGCCATAGGCTTTCATGGAGATCCAGTTTCTCAATTCTGCGGAGCTCACATTTGCGATAATGAGGCCGACGGTGGTGATATCAAAGGGCGATTCGTTACGAAAGAAAAAACCGTCTCCGGAAGGCTCCCAATCTTCAGGGACTTTGGCTGTCGCTCCCCCTATATCCACTTTTGTTAATTTAAGTGCAGGGGTTCCGGTATACGGCGTGAGAAAGTCTATGCCGCTCATTTTGTTCAGGCAGGAACGATCCGGTTCCACGGATGGGTTATCAAGGAAGGATACAACCGTATCCATGGCACACCCGGAAGTATCGGTCGCCGTCGGGACATGGCCCTGGTCGGGAAATTCGAAAAAGTAACTATGGCTCAAATGGCTGGTAACCTGCTGTGCATACATCGGCGGTGTGGTCGGGTCGAACTTGCCGGTAATGACCAGCGTCGGAATATCGCTGGTTAACTGTGCGTTCTCGCCCAGCGTTGGGCCTGTCGCACCCCATGACTTGCAATCTTTGAATATTTCCTGGGCGCTGCCATAGAAGGGCAGCCAGGCATATTCTTCGATGTCTTTTGAGCTTACGGCGATGCCTTGTAGTTCCTGTGGTGTTGTCGCCAGGATATTCTCATGGCACATCATGGATATAAATAAACCGATGTTGATCCCCTCGAAGCCGTAGGGCAGCGAGGATTGTGTTGCGATCAGGGTGGAAAAATCGCCGTTCTTGAACCTGTAAATCGTCTGCGGCGCCGTATAGATCAAATCCGATTCCTTAATGGAACCGATGACGACATTCATTACCGTGGAGCCGTCCACATTTTCTATAACGGTTCCCGTCTGGGGGTTCCCTGTCGTGATCATGACTGGTTTGGCATCCAGCTGGCTTAATAGATTCAAGAATACGGTTTCAAGGTTTGGGTAGGCGGTATTGCATTTGGTGTCTGCTGCGCAGGAGTCGAACAGCGTTTTCAGTCCTGCTTCCATTGCTTGCGGATACTGGGCAAAGGTATTACTTTCCACGGGTACGACAGAATCCAATATTACGCTTTGGACGATTTCTGGATGGTCACGCATGACGACTTGAGCGAGCCGCGTTCCATAGGAAGCGCCGTACAGGTCGGCTTTCTGATACCCAAGCAGGCTGAGGATGTCTTTGATGTCGTCGGAACTTTCCACGGTGGTATAAGCATTCAGGTCTATCCCCTTGGCGCTCATTAACCCATTACAAGATACCATTGCATTGGAATAAACCAGGCCGCGCGTCGAGCTGGGGATCAGCCCTTCGACATCCTGCAGATAGGCTTTACTTAATTCATCACAATTGAGTGCCGGGTCGGATAATCCTGTCCCGCGCTGGTCGAAGGTTATAAAATCGCGTTTCTTCAGGATGGGAACGACGAGTTGCTTATAGTAACCCGTGATTAACTTGACAGCTTCTCCTCCCGGGCCGCCCTGCAGGAACACCACCGGGTCCGGCTCGGGGTTGGGATTCGTACTGTGATAAACGGCCACAGCCAGGCGGATGGTATGAGTTGGGTCCCCCGTGCGGTCCTCCGGCACGGTCACATAACTACAGCTGACATTTGCGCCAGGTGGAATATCAAACGGACAATCGACTTTCTCAAGTAAGGGTTTATAGCTTACAGTCGGTTTGGCTGTGGGGAGCGAAGTCGCGGTCGGGGGAACCTGGGTTGGTTCCGTAGCCGCGGTCGGGGAGGCGGAAGCATGAGGGATGGTCAGGGCTGTGGTAGGAAGAGGTGCTTCGAGAGTAGGAATATTTGCGGCCAGCAATGCATTCATCCCGCCAGACAGGAATAAAAATGCCGCGATCGCGCCGCCTACGATCAAGACGGCTGTGAACCCTACCACCACAAAAAGCAGATAATTCGTTTTTTTCTTTTTTAGGTTTGGTTTTGCTGCTGCTTTTACTGCAGGTGGGGAGGAGATCTTTTCTTGAACTGCAATGGGTGGCCGGCTCAGAGCTGGAGCAGGGATACGATCTACAATGGGCGGTTTCGGTTCCTGAAAAGATTCAGCCCGGGTAAAGGGAGATTGTACTGGCCGGCTAGCGGAAACCGGCGGTATCATGTTTCGATCTTTAGGTATGTCCGTTCGGGTTGGTGGTACCTGGGTGGGCGGTGTTTTAGCGGGACCAGCCAGCCTGTCCAATTGCGATTTAGCTTCCGAATTATTTGGATTAATGGCTAAAACGCGTCGAAGACAATATTCGCGCCGCTCGCGCTCCGGCAAGGACATTCCCAAATACATCCATCCTTGTTCCGATAACGGATCGACCCGCACGACTTCGGCAAACA
>CAZPCR010000456.1:0-2845 GCA_964585035.1 uncultured Anaerolineaceae bacterium | reverse complement strand
GGGAGCAAGGTCAAGCAGAGACAATGGAGCGGCCCGCTCCTTTCGAGTCTCGGGTAGACTGCATAGATAGATGATCGCCCAGCGAGGCGGCAGGGATGAAGCCCTTGTGGTGTAAACCTGCGCAAATCGCTGACAAAATGCGGCTTATAGACTGACCTGAGGCATTGTATTCAATTTGATCGCGAACCGGAAGACTGCGTCGACTTTCTCCATGTACCTTTTCCACTTTGGAAGAACGGCCGGATCGCTTCAAGATATCTTGCAGTGTACTCCGCCCTGAATGATACCAAAATCCATCTTTTAGGAATCCCAATATGCACGAACTATATGCAACGCAAGCAATCCTTGAAAAAGCAATTAAAAAAGCAGATGAGGAAAAAGCCACACGTATTACAAATCTATATCTTGTGGTTGGTGATATTTCAACTTATAGTGACGAATCGGTTCAATTTTATTGGGACCAAATTTGTAAGGGCACCATTGCGGAAAATGCCAAATTACACTTTAGGCATGTAAAGCCTGAAATGCAGTGTATGGCATGTTTTACGAAATATGATCCGAAAGAGGGTGAGATCATCTGCCCAAATTGCGGAAGTGCAGGCGCCAAGATATTAGCCGGTGAAGAATTTTTCATGGAAGCGTTGGACGTGGAATGACATGAAGAACGGAGCCAGCATCCACATCACGGGTATCGTTCAAGGAGTTGGCTTTCGACCCTTCGTTTACAATCTTGCTTCCCGGTTGGAACTGACTGGCTGGGTCCGTAATACTTCCGCCGGTGTGGATATTGAAGTGGATGGGTCGCAGATTGCGCTCGAGTCTTTCGTCAAAGCATTGCAGGAGGAGGCTCCAGCACTGGCAAGCATTGACGAATTTAAAGCTTCCTATGGGCATCCCTTCGGATTCGATAAATTTGAAATCCTGGATTCTGAGGTCATCTCCGGGGCTTTCCAACCCATTTCGCCAGATGTTGCGATCTGTGAAGACTGTCTGCGTGAGCTTTTTGATCCCCAGGATCGCCGATATAGATATCCATTCATCAATTGTACAAATTGTGGGCCGCGATTTACGATCATAAAAGATATTCCCTATGACCGTCCCAAAACGACCATGGCGGGATTTGAATTGTGCATTAATTGCGCTCGGGAATATAGCGATCCGACAAACCGAAGATTCCATGCACAACCCGTTGCCTGTCCGGTATGCGGCCCGCAGGTTTGGTTTGAACGAATAAATCCGGGTAGTCGAATAACATCACAAGCAGATAATGCTATTTTGGAAACTCGTGCGGCCTTGCTGCGTGGTGAAATCGTGGCGATTAAAGGTCTGGGTGGGTTCCATCTGGCCTGCGATGCAACCAATCCGGCTTCTGTGATGGAACTTCGCCGTCGTAAGCTGCGGGTGGATAAACCCTTTGCGCTTATGCTGCCAGATATCGAAACAATAGAAAACCATTGTTATGTCGAGGATGGTGAACGTGAGCTGCTAAGATCGTCCGCACGACCGATTGTGCTGCTTCGACGGAGGCTGGAATCAAAAATTGCTGCCGAAGTTGCGCCGGGACAGGACTGGGTCGGTGTGATGCTGCCGTATACTCCCCTGCATTATCTCCTGCTTGAAAAAAAAGGGGAGTACTCCGAGGCCCTGGTTATGACAAGTGGAAACCTATCGGAGGAGCCGATTGCTACAGAAAACGATGAGGCGCGTGAGCGGCTCGCTCTACTTGCCGATGCGTATCTTATGCACAACCGCGATATTTACATCCGTTGTGACGACTCGGTAGTGCGCGTTTTTAATAACCAGGTTTATCCAATTAGGCGGTCGCGTGGGTACGCTCCCTTTCCGGTCAAATTACCCTGGCAAACTTCGCCTTTATTGGCAACAGGTGCGGAGCTTAAGAATACCTTTTGCATCACCCATGATATTTATGCCTTCTTAAGCCAGCATATCGGGGATATGGAAAATTATGAAACCTTGATGTCCTTCGAGCATGCAGTGGAACATTATGAGCGGCTCTTTCGCGTTAAACCAGCCGCGATTGCGTGTGATCTGCATCCCAATTATCTTGCTACCCGCTATGCTGTTCAACGCGCCGGTCTTGAAAATCTGCCGTTGTTCGGAGTCCAACACCACCATGCGCATATTGCGTCCTGCATGGCCGAAAATAAACTGGATGGTTCGCATCCGGTGATTGGAGTTTCATTCGATGGGACCGGTTATGGCGATGATGGTGCGATCTGGGGTGGGGAATTTCTTATTGCTGATTACAAAGGGTACCAGCGTGCCATCCATTTGGAATATTTTCCCTTGCCCGGTGGAGATACTGCAATTAAACAACCCGCCCGCACTGCACTGGCATTGCTCTGGTCGCTTGGAATGGAATGGGACGATAGACTTTCTCCGACTGCTGAATTTCAAGCGAATGACCAGAAAACCTTGATTACTCAACTGGAACGAAAGATCAATTCACCAGTAACTTCGAGCATGGGTCGGTTGTTCGATGCAGCCGCGGCGCTCTCGGGAGTGAGACAAAAAGTGAATTATGAAGCCCAGGCGGCAATTGAGTTTGAAAGCCTTATCGATCAATCTGAAAACACCGCGTATCCGTTCGAGCTGAACAATAACACCATAGGGTTGAGAAGTGCTTTTGAACCCCTGATCGCTGATGTATTGGCGGGAGTTTCCAGAAACGTGATATCGGCTCGCTTCCATAACGGCCTCGCTCTAATGGTAACAACTGCTAGTTCACGACTAAGGACCGAAACCGGGATCAATGAAGTAGCTCTTTCAGGCGGAGTCTGGCAGAATATCACCTTATTAGGACGAACTTTGTCACTTTTGCAAA
>CAZPCR010000455.1:0-2854 GCA_964585035.1 uncultured Anaerolineaceae bacterium | reverse complement strand
CACTTCCTTACCGTTGCTATCTTTCGATCCTGGCGGGGTTTGGCAGGCTCTGCCGCGCCGGGCCTGCCCGGACATAGGAAGCATACACGAGATAAGAATAGATGTCAATCAAGAAGAGGTATTATATGAGTTGTTAAGAAGCACGATGGAAGAAGGATGTTTGATATTTGTGTGCCGGAGGAAAAAACAAGATAATTATAGGAAGTGTTTTGTTTCCTAAGTTGCTCCGATTTACGGTTGAATGGGTTCTGCGATTACAAAGTACCTACCCCAACTCGAATTGCCATCCTGGCTGATGCAGGTTTGGAATGTCACATGCCGCGGTCCTTTATAGACCTTTGTAAAAAGTTGGGGGGCTGTAAGTGTTTTCTGCGTATCAAGATCGATAAAATCGCTGGAAACGCTGTTAGGTGAGGTGGCTTGATAACGATAGATATGCGTCACCTGGTAGGTTTCGATGCGTCCATCCCCATAGACCAATTGAATGACCGTGCCCGTCGTTAGCTGAAAGAAAAATTGACCGCTAAGATAGTTATGTGCCAGCAAACCGACATTTCCGAACTGGCTTGCCATTCCAAATTGTGTCAGTGTATTGTCGACAGTCGAAACGAATGCCGCATTATTACTTGGTTGTTGCAGGATTGGCAGCGCGAACAGACCATCTATATAGGCGCCGCGTATGACCTTACCTTTTCCATTTTGGATGGATGATGAAAAATTTGATAGAGTGGGAACCGTGCTTGTAATTGTTGGTGAGTCCGCCCATACCGCATGTGTTGGAAATGCCAGGACGATCAAAACTAACAAGCTGATACCAGCAATAAACGATGTCGAACTGATCAGATGGAAGCGTGACTGCTTGGTCTCGGGTGCCATAGGTTTTTTTCCTTGATAAAGGCACCCGCGACTTGGGAGACGCAGTTAACATGAATTGTTTGGTGATACCTGGAATGTAGGTTCATGTTGTTTTCGGTGGCCTGGCAATCGTAGTCACTTTTGTGACCGTAGACCCGTTGGCTTTGCGTCCCCGGCTTTCGCCGGGTTTGCCTTTATCGAACAGTAGAGCTGAAACGAATTTTTTACTGGAAGAAAACAGCGAGCCCGGATGTGGTCCAGGCTCGCCGCTGCGATATATCGACTATAGATCGATGATCTTCGGCGGCCTGGCAATCATGGTCACGAATGTGACTGTAGACCCGTTGGCTTTGCGTCCCCGGTTTTCACCGGGTTTGCCTTTTTCGGATGTTTTCTTCACTCTTATTTTATACTAGTTTCATCTGATTACTACATACAGTATTGTTATTTATTACAACCAAAATTGCAAATAACCTGTAGTTCTATTCGACCGTTAAAAATCTGATAACTCCTTCCATCTCCTTTGTAAAGGACGCAAAAAAAGGACATGTGCCCAGCACATGTCCTTTTTTTGCTTATCCTTTGCCCCAGGCCGAAAAGTCGACCCGAAAATGGCAAAGTGTTAGTGGTTGCAAAATTTGATTACCAGACGCGGATCACTTGTCCGGCGTAGATCCAGTCGGCGTTCCAGATTTGAGGATTGAGCGCTAAAATATTATTCAATGTCGTGCCGAACCGGGCGGCGATGATCTTGAGCGTATCCCCGCGCTGAATGGTGTAAAGTGAAGCGGAGGCGGGCAGGTTGATCACTTCTCCGACGAAGATCAAGTTCGGGTTCCAAAGTTGGGTATTGACGGCGATAAGATCGTTAAGATTAATATTCATACGGTCTGCGATCTTTCGCATCGTATCGCCCCATTGGACCACGTACGTCCCGGCGGCCACCGGCGCAGGCTGTTGGGTGGGATAAGTGGGATTGGTGGGGTAGGATCCTGAGCTCCCATTGGGTACTCTGAGGCTCTGGCCAACATAGATCAGGTCGAAGTTATATAACGAGTTCATTCTGGCAAGGTTATCTACAGTGGTTCCATAGCGGGCGGCTATGATCCGTAGAGTATCGCCGGGTTGGACGATGTAGTTGGAATAATTGTTGTTGGTATAACTGGTGTTGTTGTAATAACCGTTGTTGTAATAACCGTTGTTGTTATAACCGTTGCCGTTATTGTAGGATCCGCCCGGCATCGTTAAAGTCTGGCCGGCGTAAAGCCAATAGCCCAGGTTGGGGTTGGCGGATTGAAGCGCTGATACGCTCGTACCGCAATTCGCCGCAATTGATCCTAAGGTGTCGCCTCTTTGGACAACGTAGCTCGCGCCGCAGCCAGACCAGGCAAATGCCGTACCCGTGGTTGCAAAGGAAGCCAAAAGGATGGCTGTGAGTGCAATGATTTGAAAGAATTTCTTTGGTGCCATAAAAACCTCCAGTTTTAATAAAAGGTGACTTTGAGTTGATCGACGTTACTCATATATAATACGTATATTAGTATAAAATGTTCCCAAAAATACAAACATTTACATTGCAGAAAAACGATATAAAATCTACACAATTGTACTTGATATATTCAGCCGGTCACGTAACGGATTTACCAATCAGTAATAAATGAATTTGGAGGTAATATGAATGCACACTTCGGGCGATTATCCCTTGCTTGTCTCCTGTTTGTTGTGGCGATCCTGGCCTGCAATCTTCCATCTGGGACTCCAACACCCGATATTGCGGCTTCACAGGTGGCTGCCACGCTGACCACTCTGGAGACTACTGCCTCTGCACCACAGCCGGCATCAACTGAAACACCCGTTCCATCCAATACCAACCCACCTGCCTCTACGCCCACGCCGGGGAATCCCGTGGTGATCCATGACGCGCTATGCTCGCAAGGGCCGGGTGATGTCTATGAAGTGGTCAGCTCTGTCAAGACCGGCACGATGGTCCAGTTGATCG
>CAZPCR010000454.1:0-2865 GCA_964585035.1 uncultured Anaerolineaceae bacterium | reverse complement strand
TATATTGAGAATCTGCCAGTATGCTCCTAGGTTCTTTTGAAGTTCATCAGGGTCATTGATTGTTTGCCGCTTTCGGGCATCTAAGGTATTTCTGTGAACGGCAACACATAACAAGTGAGTGGGCCGACTCATTGCAACATAAGCCATTTTAAGTGAACGTATCTGCATTACACCTAATTTTCCACGGTCAGCGTCGGGATTAAAGTAAGGCAAGATGCTGCTGACATCGTAACCGTTATTGAAGGTTTCCACGTAAAGTGTGGCAGTATGAGTTTCGCCTTTTACGGCATGTATGGTGTTTATATCTAGACGGATATCTCCTGGAAGTTTTTTAAAGGTTGTCGGATTTGAGGTCGGGCTTGGTTGAATGGTTTTAGTGAAAAAGTTATCTGCATCCGGGGTAATTAATGGAAAACCACAGGTGCCATCTTGAGATAACCGAGTTATGAGGAAATCTCTCACCTGGTCGGATATATCAAGTCCTAAGTAAAGATCATATGCCCATTTTGTTAAATCAAGTTTCAATTCGTTGAATAAATCTAATTGTTTTTCTTCCAAGTATTTAAGAAAGGTTGAGGATGTGAAATTCTGACCGTCAGGGCTTGTTACTTTGTTAATTCTCAGGAATTTAGATATCGCATCGACTAGCGACGAAGTGTAATAGGCGGCACTAGAGTGATACATTGGAGAGACGATGAAATCATCCAAACAATTTCTCTCGATTTTCCGATTTTTTCGCGTAATGGCGTAAGCAGGCCAGTAATTAGAGAGGGTGTGTTTGTTTTCGTGTTCTTTTCCTACCCAACCGACGACCTTAAAAACAGGTTTTTCGGTTACAGTTAAAAGATCGTTCTTTATTATAATTTCACAAAAGCATGGAATAACTTTTAAAATGTCAGGATCGTCAAAAAGAATCAAAACTGGTTTAATCGAAGGCTTAGACGGATCACCATCTAATTCTTGTGGTGATAATCCCACATTTTTTATAACGGCTGCGATAGATTGGGAAAATCGTTTGCTGCCATTGATATACATTACTTTTTGGGGTTGCCAAACTAACTCGGGTCTTACCTCATATGTATAAATCGCTTGGTTTTGGTCTCCTACGCGTTGAATAGTAGTTTGGTCCGAAGGAAAAATAAGATCGAATATCTGATTTTGGTGTAAATCAGTGTCTTGCATTTCATCAATAAAAACATATCTAAATCTTTTTGAAAAGAGAGCGCTTATTAATGGATGTTGTTGTATATATTGATACGCGAGAGCATACGCGTCGTCAAAACAAAGATAGCCTTTACTTAATACACTTAACTTATGCTGGTTAATCGTTTGATAGGTAGGTGTATCTATGCCCACAAATGGATTCTCGTCGGTGAGCGATTTGGAAATATATGAGTTCTTAAGCGAAAATCTAAGACTAGAAAGTTCAAGATGGTATTTGTCCAGATAATAGCGTGCTTTAAAAAGATTCACGCCTTGTGAGCGATGTACTTCATAGATGAATTGTTCATTGTCGATGATAATAGGTCGTTTGCCGAATTTATTGACAAAAGCGGGTATTGCTAGGAATTTGTCTACAAAAGTCTGGATGGTGCCTACATAGTGTGGGTATTGAAAGATTGTTCTTGCCTCGCCGCTGAATCTTTTTTTTATTTCATCTATCGCGGCATTAGTGTGAGTAAGTATACAAATACCAGCATTGTTTGGGAGTGGCGGTTTTGACGATAGTATCAAGAGTTTCGCTAGAAGCGCCGTTGTTTTACCACTGCCTGGGCAGGCTTGAACGTCATATGACTCTAAGGAACGGATAAAATCTCTACGTTCTTTGTCAAAAATGGCTGGTGGTTGTAGAAGCAATCTCTCCACTCTATCGATATCGTCAGAAGTGATTTGTAGTTGCATCGTTCATTGCCCTACGGCGTGTTTAATAGCATCCACTATATATTTTAGATGGTCATCGGTTTCGATGAGTGGCTTGTATTTATTTTTTTGCTCAAGAAGGAAATCGGCAAACCACTGTGCCGTGATCGCTTTTGAAGTCTGCTTGGCTAACATACTGGAGTAATATATCTGAAATGCAATAGCATCATCGTTTAAGCTCTGGTCCGCTACACTCTTTTCGAAATCTTTAATTTTTGATTCAATTTCAATCAGCTTCTCCTCGGTGACGCCATATTTGTTACTATGTTCTTCTTTTTGTGCACACAAGATTGCCTTTAGTAGTAGCCAGCGAAAGCTATGGCTTAATGCAATTGTGTATTCCAGAGTCCATCTAGCGGCAACGAAGGTTTTTACCGAGTCCCCATCGAAAAGACGTTCTTTACGGGTCTTTTCACCCACAATATCCTGGTCAATCTCGGTCTTTGCATTTGCGTCAATTAATTTGTAGTCATCCGGACGAATATCGAGATCAGTAATAACCGCAACTGGTATGTTCATGCTACTTCCAGATTTGCGCCGGTAAATTCGTGAGTATCGGAGAAAAGCTGTACTACCAACATTCACTATTGATACACCGTACTTAGATAGCGGATAACCTATGATCTCCGCAATAGCAGGAACTAGGAGATTCTCAGCGTCTCCTTCAACCAATATAATGCCTTTTGCGAAAAACAAGTTTGCCTTAGTTGAGTCGAGGAATCTTTCGAGAAAGCGATAGTCACCTTTTTCGAGCATTGTAAACGCATCTCCCATTGGGTATGCGTTTCCGTTTTTGCACATGATAAGATTTGTAATGTTTATCTTTGAAGCTAGGGTAGAGCTATGTGTAGTGAGAATTAATTGTATTCCGGCATGTTCAGACTCCGATTTAAGATATGCGATTAGTCTTAATTGTGCTTGAGGATGTAAGTGGGCTTCAACTTC
>CAZPCR010000453.1:0-2879 GCA_964585035.1 uncultured Anaerolineaceae bacterium | reverse complement strand
GTGAAGATAAAAGTCAAGGCAAGTTGGAGGCTGGCTAAATCCTGACCGGCGCAAGTCAGGAAGCGCGGAGTATCATGAGAGTCCAGAAGATTAAATTGGACAGATGTTACTTCGGGTTTGTACATGCCTAAAATTGAATTGATCCGGTCTGAAAATCCCCTTGCGTCCATCGGATTTACAATGCCTTTATATCCGCCTGTCTGAAGCGTCGTGTTAAGGTCAAGATGTTTCCCTGTGAAAAAACTTAAGCAAACACCCGTAACAAGATAATTCATACTGGCATCGAACTGATCGCCCTGGAGCCAGCGGTTGGCGTCATACCAGAGCTCTCCGACAAGATATGCATCCGGGTTGAGAGCCCGGACACGTTGATGAAATTCCTGCCAAAATGAGTCGTCATCGATCTCGCCGGGTACATCGAGACGCCAACCATCGATGCCAAATTTGATCCAAAATTCAGCCACGTTAAAAATGAATTTCCGAACTTCCGGGTGAGCGGTATTGAATTTAGGCAAAGCAGGAAGATCCCACCACGCCTGGTAACCTATGGCTTTTAGACTGCCTTCCTGCTGAATAAGCTGCAGGTCATGATGAGAAGGATAAGCACCCCAGTGTTTCTTTCCCAGAAGATGGTCTTGATCAAAATAAAACCAATCTTTGTAAGGCGAAGCTGCGCCGTTTTCAAGAGTGTGATGGAATTGCCAAAAACCACGGCTGGCGTGGTTGAAAACACCGTCCAGGATAATATGCATTTTCCGTTCGTGGGCCCGGTCTAGGAGTTCGCGCAGGGCATCGTTCCCACCCAAGAGGGGATCCACATTAAAGTAATCATAAGTGTGGTAGCGATGGTTAGAAGCCGATGAAAAAACCGGGTTGAAATATATTGCCGTGACCCCGAGGTCCTGTAGATAATCGAGATGCTCTATAACTCCGTATAGGTCACCACCTTTGAAGCCATATGTGGTTGGCGGCGAATCCCAAGATTCGAGGTTAAGGCCCTCTTTTGAAATTCGGTTCGATTTTGCAAATCGGTCGGGGAAAATTTGATAAAAGACGGCTTCTGAGGCCCAATCAGGAATATGCATTGATTAAAACCAGACAAGTAAATATAAACGCGAAGGTAATCCTTCGCGTTTATATTTACTCCATGAAAAATTAGTGGATCGCTTGTTCGGTAACTGCGTCAAAGACGTGGAACTTATCCATGTTGAAGACTACATCGGCTTTATTGCCAACTCGCAGCTTTGAACGCGGGTCCACTCTCGCAACGAAAGTGTTCTTGCCCGTAACAAGATAGAGTAGAATTTCGTTCCCCATTAATTCAGTTACATCGACCCTGGCGGATATTTTAGCAGACTGCGTATTGGCCGGTACGAATTCTGCATCGTGAATGTTTTCCGGACGAATACCAAAGATGACATCTTTATCCACGAAGGGTTGATAAGCCTTGGATTGGTTAGCAGGCAGCGGTACGGTAAACTCACCCGCATCGGCGATCAACTTGGAACCATCGTTGCGGATCTTGGCAGGGAAGAAATTCATGGCCGGTGAACCGATGAAGCCGGCTACAAACAAGTTAGCGGGATTATTGTATAGATTCTGAGGTGTATCGAGCTGTTGAAGCTTACCTTTGTTAATGACTGCGATGCGGGTAGCCATAGTCATGGCTTCCATTTGATCGTGTGTCACATAAATAAAAGTAGTCTGCAACTGCTGATGAATTTTGCTGATCTCGGCCCGCATTTGGACACGCAATTTTGCATCCAGGTTGGAAAGAGGTTCATCGAAGAGGAAGACTTTTGGCTCGCGTACAATTGCGCGCCCAACAGCAACTCGCTGGCGCTGACCACCAGAAAGCTGGCGGGGTTTGCGGTTGAGCATGTCAGCGATACCTAATGTATCTGCAGCTTTATCCACGCGTCTTTTGATCTCATCTTTGGGTACCTTGCGGAGTTTTAATCCAAAAGCCATGTTATCAAAAACGGAGAGGTGGGGATATAAGGCGTACGATTGAAAGACCATTGCGATATCCCGGTCTTTGGGGGCCACATCGTTCACTACCCTATCCCCGATCATGATCTGGCCTTCGCTAATCTCTTCAAGGCCTGCCAGGCAACGTAAAGCGGTGGTCTTTCCGCAGCCGGAAGGGCCAACAAGGACAAGGAATTCCTTGTCTTCCACCTTGATATCCAGATCGTCAACAGCTGCAACATCCCCAAACTTCTTGGTTACGTGCTCATAAGTAACGCTAGCCATAGTACTTTCCTCCAGTCGTAAGAATATAGTGATTTAACTATACTCCAAATGGGCCGAGGTTACTAGCCATTCCTGAACAAATTTATCCATTTTCCGAGTGGCTTTACTAAGGCTGTGAATGGATACAATTAAATCCTCACTTTTTTCTACATTCCTTAGCTGCCTTTAGCAAACCAACAAACAAGGGATGGGGCCGCATAGGTCGTGACAAAAACTCCGGGTGGAATTGACTTCCCACCATATAAGGATGATCCGCCAATTCTGCGATCTCTACTAACTTTCCATCAGGCGACATTCCCGAAAAGACCATACCAGCTTTTTCAAATTCAGCCCGATACGCATTATTAAATTCAAACCGGTGACGATGACGTTCCTCCACCTGCGGAACCCCATACGCTTCAGCCGCCCTGGTCCCTTTTTGCAATATACATGGGTAAAGACCCAGGCGCATAGTGCCACCCATATCACTGATCGAACGTTGATCGATCATCAAGTCAATAACAGGCGATTCGGTTCCACGGTCAAACTCGGTTGAATTGGCGTCCTCCAGATTAAGTATGCGGCGGGCAAATTAAATAGTAATCACCTGCATGCCCAGACATAAACCAAGATAAGGGATCTTC
>CAZPCR010000452.1:0-2885 GCA_964585035.1 uncultured Anaerolineaceae bacterium | reverse complement strand
GTGAAGGGGACGTTGGGCAAATAATAATCAGGCCCGCTCATATCGGTATAGCGCAGTTTGACGTAAATGTGATATTTGCCGGTAACGGTGGGATGATCCCAGGTGCCGGTGGAGACCAGGAACGAATTGACCACCGTATTGCCAGAATAGGCGTAGACCATTTGATGTGTGAGGTCCACGTCGATCCAATGCACACCGTTAGCGGGAGCATCGCCGGGCACAGGAGGCAAGGAAGGCGCATTCGCGACAGCGGGAGCTGAGGTCGCATCCGCGGATGTAGTATCCGCAGAGGTCGGCGTATCCTGCACATACGAAAGCGAGAGAGAACCGGACCAGGTTGGAGCGGCGGTTGGGATGGGGGTATTAGCGGGCGAATCCGCCGCTGCGGTAGCGGCAGGCTGACCGGTTGGAACATCTGTAGGAGCGATCGATGACTGGGATTCGGGGGTGGCTGTCGCTTGCAGCAACGCCATCTGGTTCGACGGCCCGGCGGGAGTATAGGTTGGCTTAGGGAGGGACACCTGCGCCCATGTAAGCGGCTGAGTCGGTTCGACTGCCGGCAGGCTTAATATGGAGGCGACGACGGGAGATGACGAAGCTGACCAGGCTGTCAGCGCGCAGACGAGAACACCAAGGACCAATAACAGGATGGGGAAAACCGAAGTGCGCCCGGAACTTCGTGAAGCGACGCGTTTTTCCGAGCCGCTGCTTTTTGGCAGGCTTGCGAGCGTACCGGTTGAAGGTTCCTGCGAGTCAGAAGGATCAGGGGTTGGGCCGCCCGCGGAGAAGGCGCCTTGCGCCTGCGGGTCATTCAGGCGATCCATGGCCCACCGCAAGGCTCGCTGCGCGCGCGGACTGTTTGGATCGAGCTTGAGCGCCTTCTGGACATAATCCAGACTGGCAGGCGGGCTGGCGAGCGCGGCAAGGATCAGCCAGGGGTCTTCCATGTTCGGCGCGAGGGCCGCGGCTTGTTCGGCCAATTTACGGGCCGTACTGCGATCATCGTTACGCAGGGCCTCACGCGCTTGTTGTACCGCTAAACGAGCATCATTAAAGGATTTGTTCATGGGCCATCAGTAGGAATAGGGGTCGGCAGGACATTTTCGTTGTTTACGAAGCACAGGATGCCGTTGACGATCCCATCGGCGACCTGGTCGGTATGCTCGGTGAGGATATCGCGGTCGAGGTTCAGGAAGCCGGCTTCGATAATGGCGGCAATTGTGTTCGGGTCGATCTCGGAAAAGGCATGATAGCTGGTCATATCGGGAGTGATACTGTTCTCATGGAACGGCAAGCCGGTGGCGGCATGGTAGCGATCCACCAGGCAGGAAAGCAAACGGCCGGCCCGGTTGGAATCGCGGGTATTCAGAGCGGCAGCGACTTTAAAGCCGGTGGCCTGGTCGTTGATATACTGACATGAGTCGTTATGGATCGAGACAATCGCTACAGCGCGATAGCCGTTCAGGCGCGAATCGAACTCCTGCAGCAAGTCAACGTGAAAACCGCGGTCCACCAGCTTTTGCTGGACGAGTGTGGCGATCTTAAGATTGACCTCGGCCTCGGTGAGCGTGACCTTGCCATTGCTATCGGTGCAAACTGCGCCAGAATCATTGCCCATATGCCCCGACACAATGCCGATACGCAGCGGAGATACGGCGCCCGCGGCGGGATTGCTGACCACCGGCTGAGGGGTGAGCAGCAAGGCCAGTTTGTCCTCGAAGGAGTTGGCGGAGAATCCGGTGGGCGTCCAGGCTACGAAAACCGTCGCAAGTAAAACCGCCACGAGCAGGGTGGTGGATACGGCGTGCAAGGGTTGGGTGCGTGGGCGTGGGGCAACCGGACGCCGGACGGGGAGATTATCCATTTATATGATAGTACTTATCTTTATAGGAAAATGCAAGGGTATTATTGACCAGCAGGGGCACGCCCCACCCCCGACCCACCCTCCGCTTCGCTCCGCACTCTTCGAGTGTGCTGCGCGATCCCCAAATCAAATTACGATTTGGAGAGGGGGGCCTTATCGCAAGGATGCCTTGCCCGAAAGTGGTCAATGATGGTGAGCACCGGCGATTTATATGCTTCGGCGACATGAGTCGCCGAAGTGGGTGATGGCGGCTTGCCCTTACAGGGTGCTGCGCGAATGCCGCGCAAAAGCTGAGCTTCGGCGATTCTTATCGCCGAAGTTGCCGACCCTCGCTTGACGCTCGGTCGGCTTAGGCTTGACACGCTTAATACGGGCAATTATGATGAAAGGCCAAGGACACACACATCATGACGTTTGACGCCGAACAACTGAGGGCGGCCATGCGAGCCTGGACTTCGGGGATTACCGTAGTGACTGCCACCTTTGGCGGCGAGCAGCACGGGATGACGGTAAATTCTTTCACGTCCATATCGCTGGACCCCCCGTTGATCATTATTTCTTTGCACACAGCCAGCCATACATATTCGCTGGTCAACCAGGCGGGGGCCTTTGCGGTGACGATCCTTTCTGAAGACCAGCAAGCCATTTCGGAGCGCTTCGCCGGCAGATTTTCCGACGACGTCGGGAACCGCTTGGAAGACCTGGAAACCGAAACGCTGGTGAGCGGGGCTCCCTTCATTAAAGGAGGCCTGGCTTATCTCGACTGCCGGGTGACCCAGAGCATCCCGTCGGGCATGAACACGCTCTTTATTGCGGAAGTGGTGGCAGCGCGCGGCTACGACCATGACCGGGTACTGGTGTACCACGACCGGAAGTATAGAAAACTGCATGAGTAGATAACCAGATAATTCGATACCCGTTATTCGAGAGCGGGCACCAGACGTCTTTTATAGAAAAAGTGAAGGAGGGGTAACATGGATAACCCATTGACCCCGGAAGAAAAAAAACTACTACTGGGAGT
>CAZPCR010000451.1:0-2891 GCA_964585035.1 uncultured Anaerolineaceae bacterium | reverse complement strand
ATGATGGGTATGATATTGCGGACTTCCGCAACATCGATGAGACCTTTGGGACGATAGATGACTTCAAAGGCCTTCTCAAAGAGGCTCACGAGCGCGGGCTGCGGATCATCATGGACCTGGTGATGAATCACACGTCCATTGAACATCCCTGGTTCCAGGCCGCCAGGTCTAATCGGAAATCTCCTTATCGCGACTACTATGTCTGGAGTGACACCAACAAAAAATACAAAGATGCCCGCATTATTTTCGTGGATTCCGAACCTTCCAATTGGACGTGGGACGACGCAGCAGGTCAATATTACTGGCATCGGTTCTATGCCAGCCAGCCCGACTTAAATTACGAGAATCCGATGGTTCAGGAGGAAATGCTGGCAACCGCGCGCTTTTGGCTCGACCTTGGTGTAGATGGTTTTCGAGCCGACGCCGTGCCCTACCTTTTCGAACGCGAAAACACAACCTCAGAAAACCTGCCCGAGACACATGCCTATTTAAAAAAGCTTCGTGCTTATATTGACGAGAATTATCCCGGCCGTATCCTCCTATGCGAAGCCAACCAATGGCCGGAAAATGTGCGGCCTTATTTTGGCGATGGGGATGAATTCCAAATGTGCTTCCATTTTCCCATCATGCCCCGCATCTATATGGCAATTAAAAAAGGTCGTGCCGATGATTTATTGGCCATTTTGAGCCGGACTCCGGCCATTCCAGATAACTGCCAATGGTGCACTTTCCTCCGTAATCATGACGAACTAACTTTGGAAATGGTCACCCCCGAAGAACGGCAATGGATGTGGGATCAATACGCCCCTGAGCCGCGCATGCGCATCAATCTGGGCATCCGGAGGCGACTCGCCCCTCTGCTGGATAATGATCGCCGCAAGATCGAACTCATTCACTCCTTACTCTTCACCCTGCCCGGTTCACCGATCATTTATTATGGCGACGAGATTGGCATGGGCGATAATATATGGCTGTCAGACCGGAACGGCGTGCGAACACCCATGCAATGGAATTCCACGTTGAATGGTGGCTTCTCCGAAGGTCCATCAGGGAAACTGTATTTGCCAATAATTAATGATGACGTTTATGGACCGGGGAACGTAAATGTTAAAAACGAACGGCAGGATCCGGGTTCCTTATGGAATGCGATCCGCAGGATGTTAAAAACAAGGAAACAACATCTTTCATTTGGCGTGGGTGAACTCGAATGGGTCGATTGTCGGAACGATCGGATAGCTGCTTTTCGTCGCAGTACGAAAGAAGAAAGCATCTTGGTTATTCATAATCTCAATGATTCAAATGAGAATATTCATATTCAGAGTTCGGACCGGGGTGTTCTGCGGGAAATATTGACAGATAAACTCTACAAGACACTGGGGGATCAGTTTTCCACTAAATTGGGACCATACCAATTCCTGTGGCTTAAGGAAAAATCCGCTACTGCGTAGCGGATTTTTCTTTTTCGCCCACCGTATGCAATAACGCCATATTAGGTGCTGCCATGGCGCCAACCGGATAACCGCATACGAGGACAACTTGATCACCGGGATGCACAGTTTTCATGAGCGAATCATCCACATACCTCAGCATTTCCTCCAACGTATTAGCAAACGGCACCAGGTGCGGTTTGACCCCCCATAAAAACGCGAGCCGTCTATACGTATCCTGGTCGGGTGTGAATGCCAGGATTGGCGCTTTAGGCCGTATCTTGGACATCAACCAGGCTGTCTGGCCTCGGGTGGTAAAACAGGCAACTGCTGTCACGTTTTTATCGTTTGCCAGTACCTGAGCCGCACGCGCCATGGAAGCTGCATCGTTGGTTTCGAATCCTTTGATTGCGTCTAATTCCTTGCCCCATTCAGTGAAGTGACTTTCGGCTTCACAAACAATGCGGTCCATCATTTGTACGGCTTGTACGGGGTAATTCCCTGATGCCGATTCAGCTGATAGCATTACTGCATCTGTACCATCAAAGATTGCATTGGCTACATCAGAGGCCTCTGCTCGCGTCGGAAGCAGGTTCGATATCATCGATTCCAACATTTGGGTCGCCGTGATGACCAGCTTTGCTCGTCGGTTCGCGGCCTGGATAATGGATTTCTGCAATGCCGGCACGCGTTCCGGCGGCAGTTCCACACCGAGGTCACCGCGGGCCACCATGACCCCATCCACCACATCCAGAATGGCGTCAAGGTCATCCACTGCCTCAGGTTTTTCGATCTTGGCGATCAGGTAAGGCAGGCGTTTTCCATTCGATAGCCGCTCCATGGCAGAACGCACTTTTATGACGTCTTCTGCTGAGCGTACAAACGATATCGCTACGGCATCGACGTTTTGTGAAATGCCAAAAGCCAGGTCGGCCTCATCTTTATCTGTAAAACCGGCTATCCGCAGCCGCACACCGGGTAGATTGATCCCCTTATGGGCAGACAACAACCCGCCAACGACAACTCTCGCTGTTAGTGCGTTTTCTTGTACTGAAACTACTTCAAGAGCAAGTCGTCCATCATCGAGAAGAAGTCGGTCCGAAGTACGGACCGAATCAAAAAGCTGGCGGAAGTCAACCGGGATCTGTTGATCGTCCCCGGATGGCGGCACGGTATTTGTCGCATAAAGGTTTACAACTTCGCCTTCGGAAAGTTGGATCGGGATGGGCAGGGCGCCAACCCGAATTTTGGGCCCTTGCAAATCCTGCAATATACCTACGGCAATTCCCTGCCTTTCCGAAATCCTACGGATCAAGGCAATTCTCTGGGCGTGTTCGTCATGGGTACCGTGAGAGAAATTCATGCGGGCAACATTCATGCCTACCTGAAGGAGGCGCTCAAGTATCTCTTCACTTTGGCTGGCAGGCCCAATGGTGGCAACTATTTTAGCATTGCGATTCATAA
>CAZPCR010000450.1:0-2893 GCA_964585035.1 uncultured Anaerolineaceae bacterium | reverse complement strand
AGCTCCTGCAGGCGGTAAAGCGCCCGCCACCATAAGGGGAATCGGGAAAACGCGACCATTTCACTAGGCCAGTATTCCCTGACCAGTTCAAGCTTCGGCTCAAGCTGTTTAATGTCCTGGGGATCATCAAGACCCCATTTATAGGTTGCACCCGTGCCCCCGACGTTCGAGCCCGCTCTTTTCACGATGAACTGGTTGCAGATATCGAAGATCATCTGACCGCCGGGAAAATGAGCGACCACTGCATTGAGAAGCGCTTTTACTTCCGTTTCGCTCAGGTAATGCAGTACACCTTCGGCGATAAACAAACCGGGCCGAGCGCGTGGGACCTCGTCCAACCAGCGCAAATCATCCAGCGGCGCGCCGACAAGGTGATAAGAGATGCCTCGTTCGGGAAAAAGTTTGCGGCGCAGGTCGATCACTTCGGGGTAATCCACGTCGAACCACTGGACAGTGGAAGGCGGATCGACCCGGAAAACACGGCTGTCCATACCGCAGCCCACGTGCAGCACGGTGGCATCCGGGTGATCGGTCAGATAGCTGTTCGTGAGCAGGTCAAAGGTCGCGGCGCGCGTGGCGATGACGGTACATCCGATCTCGCTCCACATGCTCCAGGAGCCGATTCCCTTGTATTGTTTGCTGATGTCGTAATTAATATGCCGCATCGCTTCTTCTGCCCAGGGATCGCGCAAGATGGGATCCTTCCATTGGCTCTGAATCGCCCGACCGCTCAGGGTCATGAGCATCGTTTCTTTTTCTTTTGTAAAGTGGATCTTTTCAGGAGTCATGGGTTATGGGTACTCTAGTTTGTATATGCGAGAAAATCTCACCGCACTACCAGAATTATAATTGTATTACTCATACCTTCGTCCCACGCCCCGCTGCACGGGATCTTCGCGCCGAGAAAAACGCTCGGCATCTGCGACTTTCAGCCTGGGACTAAGAATTCCGAAATAAAGATAAGGCACAGGGCATATGCCCTGTGCCTTATCTTTATTTGGGGATACTTCATGGAAGGGCTGTGAAGGGTGCTTTTTTATATAAGGGTATGAGTTATTTATTTTCTTTTGCCTGAACCAGGTCAACCAGGGATCGTAATCCCAGGGTGTAAGACTGCCAGCCGAAACCGGTTATCTTGCCTTTACATACAGCCGAAATGAGAGATTTGTGGCGAAACTCTTCGCGTGCATATACGTTGGAGAGATGCACCTCAACAACAGGAATATCGAGCGCGGCGATTGCATCGCGCAATGCTACCGAGGTGTGGGTATACCCGCCGGGGTTGAATACCACGCCGTCCGACCAGGCACGCGCATCCTGCAGGGCATCTATTAAGGCGCCCTCATGATTCGACTGCAGGGTGCGTACTTCCGCACCCAGTTCGCCGCCAAGTTTTACCAGGCGTTGATCGATCTCCGTTAATGTCATGTGCCCGTAGACATCGGGCTCGCGGCTGCCAAGCAGGTTTAAATTCGGTCCGTGCAAAACCAGGATCTTCATTTAATTCTCCTTGAACAACAAATCCAAATCCTTAACTTCCACATTCACCTGCACACTGCCGATCTGCACCGGAAGAGCAAAGCGAACCGAACCGGCAGCTTTTTTCTTATCGAACTGCATGGCTTGAATGAGTTTCTCTTTCGAGAGGCCATTCGGTATCTGTGTGGGCAAGCCCAGCCCTGAAAGCGCATCAGCGATCTGTGTTGACAGGCCTTTGCCGGCTATCTTTAAATATTCCGCTAACCTGGCTTCGGACACCATGCCAATCGACACGGCTTCGCCATGCCGCAGACTGTATCCACTGACAGATTCCACCGCATGGCCAACCGTGTGCCCCAAATTCAAAGCAGCCCGCGAACCTTTTTCATACGGGTCTTCTTCGATGATGTTTATTTTAACCGCCATGGCGCGGCGTATGATCTGCGGCAGATCGTTCATGACCGCCTCTAATCCACCCGCACAAAGATCGAACAAACCCGGGTCGGCAACAATGCCATGCTTCACAACCTCCGCCAGACCTGAACGAAGCTCCACGGCAGGCAGGGTGCCCAGCACATGCGGGTCGGCAAGTACGAGTCGTGGGGAATGGAAGCTGCCGATCAGATTTTTTCCTTCTGGCAGGTCAAACCCCGTCTTCCCCCCAAGAGAGGCGTCCACCATTGAGAGCAGGGTGGTTGGGACGGCCACCCAATCCACTCCGCTCATGAAGGTCGCGGCGGCGAATCCAGCCATATCACCGACCACACCACCGCCAAGGGCCACGACCGTACTTTTTCGATCAAGCCCAGCTTCAAGGAAACCTCGCCATAGGTCAGTAATCGTATCCAACGTCTTGGCTGATTCACCTGCCGGGACAGTTAGCACCTTTGGCTCGTAATGTGATCGGCGCAGCGAATCGAGGGCGTGATCCGCATGGAGTTTGGCAACGTTTGTATCGGTGACGATGATTGGGTTTTGTAATCCATGCGATTGAAGCAGTTCACCGAGAGAGTCGATGGCACCGGACCGGACCACGGCATCATATCCCGCGCCCATGCCTCGCAAATAAAAATGTCCGATCATGCACTGAATTTGCCAGGCAAGCTGTTCAGGGGTATGGCCATTCACTTCAAGGCGTGTCGGGAAGGATGCATAATGTGCAGTGCGGGCGGTTAGAAGAGCTGAAAGCTTTTCTGTGAGATCGCCTGCCAGCAAGGGCCGCGAACCGGGCTGATCACGTAGGTGCTCAAGTAAAGTATTAAGTCCGGCTTCCAGGCAAACGACCTCGCTATTCGATTCGGCGCGTGCCCGATTTTCATCGCGAAGCAGCGTACCGCCTCCCAATGCAATAACCGAATCCGTATCCATACCCAGCCGCACAAACTGGTCGGATTCGAGCTCACGGAAGCCCGCT
>CAZPCR010000449.1:0-2897 GCA_964585035.1 uncultured Anaerolineaceae bacterium | reverse complement strand
GCCAGGAATACCGACAATCCCTGCTGGCTGTCCGGCGCGTACATTTGCTGGAAGGAATTGCCTTCATCGCGGGTCAGGCCTGCATTGAGCCATCCAGCAGTGTATAGATTCCATTTGCCGTCGGCTGGATTGCTGCCGATCCAGATCGGAGACGCCTCGGAGGAACTCTTGTAATCGCGTTCAACTGTGAAGCCAACGCTTTCGAGTTGAGTTGCGACGTAATCGCCCATCGGCTTACGGGTGCCGTCGCCATCGTTTCGGATGACGAAGATCAGGTCGACGGGTTTGCCCTTATATTGCCACTTGCCGTCAGTTCCGGCAGTTGCGCCCAGCGTGGTCATTTCATCAGAGACCACCTGCTTGGCCTTATCCAGGTTATAGGCATATTTGGTTTCTAACCCGCGGGCTACGTCCACGATGCCGGTATAGTCCACCAGGTTGGTGGTGATGGCAAAGAATTTAGGCAGGGAACCGCCGCCATAGATTTCCTGGTTTATATAGTTACGGTCGATCAGCCAGTTCATTGCCTCACGGATCTTCTTGTCCGAGAACGGGTTGAGGACATTGGTATTCTTCAACACAGCCGGGTTCAGCATGATGGAATAGTTGCCGCCATATGAAGCCGAATAGGTCAACCCGGAAGATTTAAGTGCAGATAGTTCGGTTGAAGCCAGGTTAAATGAAAACAGGTCGATCGCGCCGGCCTTCACCTGGGCAATCGCAGAATCGGCACCGACAACGGAGTAATCGATTTCATCCAGCCATCCGCCGTGGCGAGTGGTGGGAGGAACGGCGGTCGGGGCTGCAGTTGCTGCCGCTGGGCCGGCTTCCGTCGTAGGGGGAACGGAAGTAGTTGTTGTGCTAGGTGCGCAGGCACTCAGGATCATGCTGAATGCCATAAGCAAACCGATGACTAACATCAAGCGTTTTTGTAACATATTTAATTTCTCCTCCAAAAAGAATGGAAATGGGTTAGATGTATAAAGAGGGGACAGCTTCGAGAGGTAATATCGACGAGCCACGACCTCCTTTCGATTTTTACTTTTAAACGGCCAACAGTAGAAGCCTAATTTGAATCAGGACAAAGATTGGCGAAAATTATACTCTAATTCACAAGCCCGTAAATTAAGATGGAAACATGGGCATTTCGTATACCGGTCGGATGGCAAATAAGCTTGTAAATCCCGTCAGGTAAGCGTAAAGCGAAACGGTACCCCGCAAGGTGCTGCGAACCGCTGCCCTTATAAAATGCAGCAATTTCTTTATCAGTGTCATCACCTTGGATTTATACAGATTTATCCTAAAGGTCATTGCAATCTGTCAAATCCGTACACCGGTCTTTAGCGGGTTCAATCCATGTCGTCGATGAATAAGCTGAATAAGATTCAGATATACGATTGTTCGCGCCTGTTTTTGTTGACACCGCTCCTCCCGAACGGTAGAATACCATTTCCACATATCAAGCTTGGAGGAGAACCATGTTAAAAGAATTCAAAGAATTTGCCATGCGAGGTAGTGTCATTGACCTGGCGGTCGGTGTAATTATCGGCGGGGCATTCGGCAAGATCATCACATCGCTGGTGACCGATGTCATCATGCCCCCCATCGGCCTTGTGCTCCATGGCATGGATTTCTCAAACTTGTTCGTCTCACTCAATGGACAGGCTTATACGACCCTGGCCGACGCGCAGAAAGCCGGCGCGCCGACGCTCAACTATGGCGATTTCATCAATAATGTGATCGACTTCCTGATCGTTGCCCTGGTCATCTTCCTGGCGATCCGCGCCATCAACCGGCTGCAAAAGCCGGTCCCGGCTGTCCCCTCAACCACCAAAGATTGCCCGTATTGTTTCACCACTATTCCAATCAAAGCCACCCGCTGCCCGCAATGCACCTCCCAACTCTAGAGTGCAGATATAAGAAACAGGGGAGGGCAGGGGTGGATGGTCAAAATAAGTGTAGAAGAATTAACTGGTATAAATCAGGCTGTTCGCGAAGAACCCGCATCTTACCTGGGCGAAGCTTCTGAAAACCTCACCAGTACCGACGAAACCACTACCCTCTGATCTCTTCTTTTCTCATTATTTCTTCTCTCTTTTCTCTATGAACTTCCTCGACCAGCTTAACCCACAACAAAAAAAGGCAGTAACAGCCGGTAACGGACCGGTCCTTGTATTGGCCGGTCCCGGCTCCGGTAAGACGCGCGTCCTCACCCAGCGCGTCGCGTATCTCATCGCGCAGGAAGGCGTTAGGCCCTATCGCATCCTGGCCGTTACGTTTACAAACAAAGCCGCACGTGAAATGCAAACGCGCGTCGAGAACCTGCTTGGCAAAGATGCCACGCAGGGCATGCTGCTCGGGACGTTCCATTCAATCTGTGCGCGGCTTTTGCGGCGAGAGGCCGAATCCCTTCCTTTGGGATCCAATTTTGTCATCTTCGATGCCGACGATCAGCAGCGGATAGTCAAGGGCATAATCCGGGAGTTTAACCTCAACGAAAAGTTATACCGGGCAGCCAGTGTGCATGCTGCCATCTCCAATGCAAAGAACGAGCTTATTCGTGCCGACGATTATCCCGCCACGACGTATCGCGATGAAGTCGTCAAGCGCGTTTATGCAGAATACCAGAAACGCCTGGTTGCCAGCAACGCGGTGGACTTCGACGACCTGCTGTTGTACACTGCGCGCCTGCTGGAAGACAACCCGGCCGTGCGCGAGAAATACGCCCGGCGGTTTGAGCACGTGCTGGTCGATGAATTCCAGGATACCAATCTTGCGCAATATACCCTGGTAAAACACTTGTCTTCAGCACATCGGAATATCTTTGTGGTTGGAGATCCCGATCAATCGATTTACGCATGGCGTGGCGCGGACTGGCGCAACGTGCAGCGCTTCGA
>CAZPCR010000448.1:0-2904 GCA_964585035.1 uncultured Anaerolineaceae bacterium | reverse complement strand
TCACTGTCCCGTATATTGCATATGCCATTTATCGGGCATTTTCGAAGGGCCAACCACTAACTTCTCCGCGTAGGCTGGCCGGGGCCGCTATAGGCGGATGGACAGGCGTCACCGTAGCAGCGTTCTTTACAGGAGTAGAGTTTGGCATACAGCCGCTTTTGTTCAAAGCTGCGGATGGAACTCCCTTGTACGCGCCTTACCCCCTGGCTATTTCCATCCCTGCCATGGTGATCCCTCATGCGTTGATCGCATCTGTGGCGGAAGGACTTTTTGCCGCGCTAGTGGTGGCATATTTGCAGCGTTCGAATATCTCGGTATTAGAAACAGCAGAAAGACCTGAAATTATAGGCGAAGCGGGAACGTTGCAGAAACTTCGCTGGTTGTGGGTTGGCATTATAGTTCTCATCATCGCCTCTCCGATCGGGCTATTAGCTCCCGGTACGGCTTGGGGTGAATGGGGCACTGCTCAATTAACCAGGTTAGGTCTAAAATCTGTTCCGATTGGCATGGAAAAATTATCCGGTTTATGGGGCGCTCCGCTGGCTGGGTACAATCTCCCTGTCTTGGGAAACACTAATCTGGGATATCTGCTTTCCGCAGCACTGGGGATCCTGGTGATTGTTATTGTAGTCTGGCTATTTTCAATTCTCCTAAGGACCCGGTCAGGCTCAGATAAAAAGAAACTCTTGAGTAGGGATGAGAAAGTTTCATAAAATAATATTGGAATCTCCAAATAAAAGTGATGAGTAATAGCGTTTCTCCTCAACATACCCATAAACGGACCGGCGTCCTGGAACATACGATCGCTGAAATTACCGGAACGCTCGAGCGAGCCTTCTTTGCTGAAGAGATTAGCACGCGGAAGGGCTTATTTCAATCGCTGGATGCGCGCGTTAAAGTGATATCCATATTGGCTTTATTAATCAGCGTTAGCCTGTCACGCAGCCTTCTGGTGATCGGATTAATATACCTGCTGGTTTTTATTTTTGCGTGGGCATCTGCCATCCCCGCAAGTGTATTGATCAAACGCGTCTGGCTGGCGCTTCCATTCTTTACCGGCATGATCATTTTGCCGGCTTTATTCATTACTCCCGGACCAGCTCTTTTACACCTGCCTCTTGGCCTTGTCATCACACGGACAGGCGTGACCACAGTGCTGTTCCTCCTATTACGCGTTAGCACATCGGTGTCCTTAACCTTACTGTTGATCCTTACCACTCCCTGGAATATAGTGTTAAGCGCCTTGGGTGTTCTGCGTGTCCCGGATGTATTTATTTTGATCCTGGGTATGACCTATCGCTACATATACCTGTTACTTCACATTGCCAACGACATGTTCTTATCACGGAAAAGCCGTGTGGTTGGTCACTTGAACACAGCCGATAATCAAAAAATCCTGGCGGCCGTGAGCGGAACCTTGTTAAGTAAATCCCTCAGCATGAGTAGCGAGGTTTACCTGGCGATGCAGTCGCGCGGTTTTCGCGGGAGCGTCGTGACATTGAAGCCTTTCCATATGCAATCGAAGGATTGGTTTTGGGTATCCGTCTTTTTATTGATTGCCTTCTCAGCGATTTATCTGGGTCGTTAGTTTATGAAAGGGAAATGATCATTGACTTCTGAAACCGTATTTGAAATCATTAACATGTCCTTTGCCTATGAAGGAAAACAAGTGGCATTGGACAACCTTAATTTAACCGTCCAGGCCGGCGAAACCCTGGCCATCCTGGGTGCAAACGGCTGTGGGAAAAGCACCTTGCTCAAGCTTCTTGACGGCCTTTATTTTCCCAAGAGCGGTACGATTTCCGCGTTCGGAAACCTTCTATCGGAGGAGGCACTACGCGACGATGAATATAACTTTACCTTTCGGCGGCGAGTGGGGCTGGTATTTCAGGACCCGGACGTTCAATTGTTTTCCCCGTCCGTCGTCGAGGAATTGGCCTTTGCCCCTCTTCAACTCGGGCTTTCGAGAGCGGAGGTCAACCGTCGTGTGGATTCGGCTCTTGAAGCCCTGCGCATCGAGAAATTGCGATACCGGGCGCCACACCTCCTTTCAGGAGGAGAAAAACGCCGAGTGACCCTGGCCTCGCTATTGACTTTACAGCCCGATGTGTGGTTGTTGGATGAACCCAGTACGGGTCTTGACCCTCGCAGTCAATCATGGCTGGTTGAATTTATTCTCGAACAACACAAACTGGGAAAGACAATCATTATTGCAACCCATGACCTTGTTATCGCGGAGGAGGTTGCCAGTAAGATATGCGTTTTTTCCGAAGACCACCAGATCATTGCAACCGGACAACCCGAGGACATTTTGGACGATCACGACTTGCTGCATCGAAGCAACCTTTCCCATTTCCATGCCCACACAAAATAGAAGATAATTAAAAAATGCCCCTGATTGATCGGGGACATTTTTTATGTTTGAAAGCGGGATGTTTCTGTGTTTACAACCCCGCAGCTTTTTTAAGCGCGGCGGCTTTATCGGTTTTTTCCCATGGGAATTCAATGTCGTCGCGGCCGAAATGACCATAAGCGGCAGTTTTCCGGTAGAAAGGCTGTCGAAGTTTTAAGTCACGGATAATGGCGCCTGGACGAAGGTCAAAATATTCAGAAATCAGCGCCGCGATTTTTTCATCGGCGATCTTTCCAGTGCCAAACGTTTCGACATTGATCGATAGCGGATGAGCCACCCCGATCGCGTAGGCCACCTGGATCTCCACACGGTCGGCCAGGCCGGCAGCAACCACATTTTTCGCTGCGTAGCGTGCTGCATATGCAGCAGAACGATCCACTTTTGTGGGGTCCTTGCCGCTAAAGGCACCGCCGCCGTGACGCCCCATGCCGCCATAAGTGTCTACGATGATCTTGCGTCCGGTCACTCCGGCGTCGCCCATCGGACCCCCG
>CAZPCR010000447.1:0-2911 GCA_964585035.1 uncultured Anaerolineaceae bacterium | reverse complement strand
CGATCCGCATGTTTATATAGTTTATACCCACGGGACCGGTGCTTCCAATGCCGGTTATTTCTCATCGCCTGATGAATACAACCCGCTGGTCCACAAATATTCCAATGGTCACGAAATGTTCGTTTTCAATGCTGATAATGTTTCACTTGGCGATTCGTATACGTATGGTACGCTGGCGCATGAATTCCAACATATGATCCACTGGAATCTCGATCGCAATGAAGATACATGGATGAACGAAGGCTTCTCGATGCTGGCTGAATATCTCAACGGATATCCAGCCTACTTTGACCACGATTATATAAGCAACCCGGACCTCAACCTTACCGACTGGTACCCGGACCCCGGCGCGAACGGCCCGCATTATGGAGAGTCGTTTCTCTTCCTGACATATTTCCTTGACCGGTTTGGAGATAAGGCCACACAAGCCCTTGTCAAGGACCAGGAAAACGGTCTGACCAGTGTGGATGATACGCTCAAGAGTTTGAACATCACCGATAAACAAACCGGGCTGCCGATCACAGCCGACGATGTGGTAATGGACTGGATGGTGACCATGTATTTGAAAGACGGTTCTGTAGGCGATGGGCGTTTTGTATATCATAACTATAAAGATTCGCCGCAGGCCTCTGCTACTGAACAAATTGACAGCTGCCCACAATCCCAGCTTAATCGCTCGGTCAATCAATATGGTGCAGACTACATAGAAATCGCATGTACCGGCTACTATACGCTTTCTTTCCAGGGTTCAACCACAGCCAGGCTCCTGCCTACTGACCCACATTCAGGTAAATATGCATTCTGGTCGAATATAGGCGATGAGTCGGATATAACCTTGACGCGTGAATTCGATTTTTCCAATACCAAGCGTCCGCTTGATCTTTCCTACTGGACCTGGTATGACCTCGAGGCTGGTTATGATTATCTCTACCTCGAAGCATCCACGGATAGTACACATTGGGACATTGTCAAGACTCCATCCTGCACCGATAAAGATACTTCGGGCAACTCATATGGCTGCGGTTATACCGCCAAAAGCGGTGGCGGCGACGCGGCCAAATGGATTAATGAGGACGTCGACCTTTCAAAATATACAGGCAAAAAAATTCAATTGCGGTTTGAATACATCACCGATGCAGCCGTGGAGGGAGAGGGGATGCTGCTTGACGATGTTTCCATTGATGCAGTAAATTACAGGTCAGATTTTGAAGTTGACAATGGCGGGTGGAAACCGGATGGCTTTGCCCGCATCGAAAATACACTCCCGCAAACATATCGCCTGGCTTTGATCCTGAAAGGAAATAATGAAACCAGCGTTCAAAACATTACAGTCCAGGCCGATCAAACGACGGATATTCCACTTTCATTGAAGCCCGGCGAAAGCGCAGTTTTGGTTATAACAGGTACACAACGTTTCACGCGTTTGCCTGCCGGGTATACAATCAAAATCAAGTAAATCCATGAGGGAACATGTCCACTGCTCCAAAATCGCAAGTGCTTAAGCTAGACGACCTCGTTTCGTATCAGGAGGGTTCAGTAGTAAGCCGGCAGGTCACAAAAACAGAGGCCGGTAATGTAACACTTTTTGCTTTCGATGCCGGGCAGGAATTAAGCGAGCACACTGCGTCCTTCGATGCGCTGATTCAGCTTTTAGATGGGGAGGCGGAGATTAGGATCTCTGGCCAGTCTTATGCTTTGAGCGCCGGCGATGCAATTGTGATGCCGGCCAACCAGCCGCATACCGTCAGAGGAACGAAGCGTTTCAAAATGTTATTGACAATGATCCGTGCTTAAGCGACCTGGCTACGTTAACGAGGAGTATTTAAAGGCCGCTGCCGAGCTCTTGCACTCATTCAAACAGCGTACCTATGACAGGATGCAAATCCATAAAGGTGATTCTGTCCTGGATGTCGGTTGTGGTGCCGGAGCCGATACCATTCCGCTCAAGACCCTCCTTGGCCCTTATGGCCGGGTCGTCGGCGTGGACTACGATGGCAAGATGCTATCCCGCGCCAAAGTTGGTGCAGAAGCAGCGGGCGGTGGAGAGCATTTGTTCCATTTCTGCTCAGATGCGCTGAAGCTGCCCTTCTTATCAGACGTATTCAATAGCTGCCGGAGTGAACGGCTTTTTCAGCATTTACTACAGCCAGAACTTGCTCTTGCCGAAATGCTGCGCGTAACGAAGCTAGGCGGCCGCGCGTGGTTGTCCTGGATGCCGACCACGGCACGTGGTCTGTGGATTCGCCTTACAAGGATATCGAGCGCCGCATTACTCGCTTCAAGACGGAACACTATGGAAACAACGGTTATGCGGGGCGGCAGTTGTATCGGTTGTTCCACCAAGCCGGTTTGAAGGAAATAACCTGCGAGATCATCAGCGGATATTTCACAGATTATGAGCTTTTCCGTTTTATGTTTATGCTCGACGAGGTCGAGCCTGCGGTTGTGAAGGCTGGCGTGATCAGCGAGGATGAACTTACCCTTTGGCGCGATAGTTTGGAGACAGCCGCCCGCAGCGGTTATTTCTTTTGTTCGGAAAGTATGGTCCTGGCAGTGGGAGTGAAATAGTAGACATATTGTTTTGAGGCCAATATATTTAATAACGAACATCTGAGGCGAATGATCCTCAGATGTTCGTTAACTTTATGCTGTCGATCAAATTATCGACCAGGTAAGATTGATCTTATGCTTATTTTAATCCGCTCCAGTCCCCGCCGTTGAATTCAGTGAAAAAGATGTCCCGATCCTCTTTTCCTTTGATCGAACCACCCGCTTTTTGTGCCATTTGGATAAATCTTTTAGCCTCCACTTTGTCTCCGTTGACCGCGTATGCGCGCGCAATAGCTTCGTAGGCAAAGGCGAAATCAAAATCTTCCATATCCGCCTTGTGTCCTTCTAAAAGTTCATAACA
>CAZPCR010000446.1:0-2914 GCA_964585035.1 uncultured Anaerolineaceae bacterium | reverse complement strand
CGTGAATCGCGCGATATCGACGTGCCGCTGCTGGCGCGTCACTTTTATTATTATGCCGGCTGGGCCCAGTTGATGGAAACGGAACTGCGTGATTATCAGCCGGTTGGTGTGGTGGGGCAGATCATCCCATGGAACTTCCCGCTGTTGATGTTGGCCTGGAAGATCGCGCCGGCCATCGCCATGGGCAACACGGTCGTCCTTAAACCAGCATCCTACACACGCTTGAGCGCGCTGCTGTTTGCGGAGATCGTTGCGGAGGCCGGGCTGCCTGCGGGCGTGGTCAACGTGATCACCGGCAGCAGCAGCGCCGGGTCGATGATCGTCACACACCCCGATGTGGACAAGATCGCCTTCACGGGTTCAACCGACGTGGGCCGCACGCTGCGGCATCAGACGGCCGGCTCGGGCAAGAAGCTCTCACTAGAGCTGGGAGGCAAGTCGCCTTTTGTAGTGTTCGAGGATGCCGACCTGGACGGAGCGATCGAAGGTGTAGTGGATGCTATCTGGTTCAACCAGGGACAGGTATGCTGCGCCGGGTCACGCCTGCTGGTACAGGAGAACATTGCGCCAAAATTCATCCACAAACTGAAAGCCCGGATGGAACATATGCGCGTGGGCGACCCACTCGATAAGTGCATCGACATGGGCGCCATTGTCGACAAGACACAATGGGAGACGGTGGACGGCTGGGTAAAGACTGGAGCGCGTGAAGGCGGGGATGTGTTCCAGCCGGATATAACGCTGCCTACGAAAGGTCTCTTTTATAAACCGACTTTGATCACAGGCCTGGATCCGGCGGCAGCCACGGTGCAGGAAGAGATCTTCGGCCCGGTGCTGGTCTCATTGACTTTCCGCACGCCGGAAGAAGCGGTAGCCCTGGCGAACAATACGCGCTACGGCCTGGCGGCCAGCGTGTGGAGCGAAAACATCAACCTGGCGTTGGATGCGGCCAGCAAGATCAAGGCCGGTTCCGTATGGGTCAATAGTACGAACCTGTTCGACGGAGCTTCCGGATTTGGAGGTTACCGAGAATCCGGCTTTGGACGCGAAGGTGGTAAAGAAGGTTTGTTCGAGTATATACGTCCCAAATGGATGCCGCGCCCGCGGCCTGTTTTCGATGTGCCTGTCGAAGATGCAAAATCGAAATGGGGCGAGCACATACCTGCCCGACCCACGATGCCTGCCATCGAAAACCTGAACGGACATACCCTGCCGCGCGTGGACCGCACGCCCAAGATGTATATCGGTGGAAAACAAGTGCGTCCGGATGGTGCTTATACAATGGCAGTATTGGGTGCTGATGGCGAGACCGTGGGTCAGGTGGGGGACGGCAACCGCAAGGACGTGCGCGACGGGGTCGAGGCGGCGCATGCCGCACATTTTGCCAAGCCGGGCTGGGCCATGCGACACGGTTTCAACCGGTCGCAGATCCTGTACTTTATCGCCGAGAACCTGGATGCACGCAATGCCGAGTTCGTCGGGCGGATCGTGGAAATGACCGGTCAGACGCGCAAATCGGCGCAGGCCGAAGTGGATGCTTCTGTGGAACGGCTCTTCACCTATGCTGCATGGGCGGATAAGTACGGCGGCACTGTACAGGAGACCACGCTGCGCGGCATTACCGTGGGTGTGAATGAACCGATGGGTGTGATCGGCATCGCGTGCCCGGATGAATTCCCACTGTTGGGTTTTGTCTCCTTAATGGCACCTGCCATTGCACGCGGCAATACGGTGATAATGATCCCCAGTCCGAAATACCCACTCAGCGCCACGGACTTTTATCAAGTATTGGATACTTCCGATGTTCCGGGCGGTGTGGTCAACATCGTCACCGGGGACCGAGAGCATTTAATTAAGACACTTGTCCAGCACGAAGATGTGGATTCAGTCTGGTACTTTGGATCTGCCGAAGGCAGCTATCACGTGGAATTCGAATCCGCTGCCAATATGAAACGCACCTGGGTTGGCCACTGTTTACCCCGCGATTGGATGGACCGGGAGCAGGGCGAAGGACATGAGTTCCTGCATGAAGCCACGCAGGTTAAAAATATCTGGGTGCCGACGGGAGAATGACAAAACGTCTTATATAATATTCAGACCTACCGGAGATACCCTACGGGTACGATGTAAACAGAGATTTTTGACTTTTCTGTTTCAATAAGTTTCTTGCTGAGGCAAATCAGAACCACTTGATGTTTACCTTCGATAAACGCCCGGCGTTCTTATTGGTGACTCCGTTAGAATTTACATCCTATAAATTGCTCTATTAATAAAGGGTCTCCGGCACTTCAAAAGTGACGGAGATCCTTTATTCACCTAAATGACAAATGTCATCTATTTGAGCCGTAACCTGTCTTCCACAAGGACCTGGACCTGTTCAGGGAAAATTACTATACGGATATTTCTTTTGTGTCCATCATCAGAAGTATCTTACCTGCCGTCATATTCTTTTGATATAAATCCAAGGCTTCCTGGACCGATGATAATGGTAGACGGCTGGAAACGGAGGTTTGTAAATCACTCTTTACCAGATCCTGCACTTCCATAGAGAGGCGAAGGATCTTCAGCAAATTCTGCTCCGCTGCCCAGTTGCCGAGATAGAAGCCCTCCACCCGGATGTTATGGTTCCATAAGCTGTGGGGTGAAATCCTGGAGGGTGTCCTGGAAAGATTTGAATATAGAAATACCAGACTATTATCGGGCGCGGCGTCTATCAATTCCTGTGTAAATTCTCCACTGATGGCATCCAGAATAAGGGTAGCCTTTAGTTGATGGGCAAGTACAGACAGCTTCTGCTCGAAGCCTGGCTCGGTGCTGATAAGAACATGTTCTGCACCCAGCGAATAAAGTATGTCGGCTTGATCTTTGCGCCGGACAATATTGATGAGAGGGACGCCTTTTTTCAAAGCCAACC
>CAZPCR010000445.1:0-2930 GCA_964585035.1 uncultured Anaerolineaceae bacterium | reverse complement strand
GCGCGCTGATCTTCGCGTATGTCGTACGCGACCCCGAAAGATACGGCGTGGTGGAATTTGACAACGACGATAAGGTATTGAGTCTCGAGGAAAAACCCGCACACCCCAAATCGCACTTCGCGGTGCCCGGAATGTATTTTTATGATGCGCAAGTAGTTGATTTCGCGGCGCACTTGCATCCTTCCGCGCGCGGCGAGCTCGAGATCACCGACTTGAATCGTCTCTACCTCGAACGCGGGCAGTTGCGCGTGGAGCCCCTCAGCCGCGGTACCGCCTGGCTCGATGCCGGTACGCATGAATCCCTGTTGCAATCCGCGGGTTACGTCCAGGCCGTGCAGGAACGCCAGGGCCTGATGATCTCCTGCCCCGAGGAGATTGCCTACCGGATGGGTTTTATTAATGAAGGACAGCTGCAAACCCTTGCGAATAATATGCCCGATAACAGCTATGCCTTCTACCTGAAGCACCTGTTGGATTGAATTTATTCTTGTGTTAAGATCGAAGATGGTGTTGCAGGGAAACAGAATGACAGGGTTGTCCTTCATATTTCAAATCTTTGATTTTTTCCATACATCTTATAATGCTCGATTAAAAATCAATTCGGCAGGTTATTCCAGATGGTTCTTGGTACTGTCAGGGACAAAATAGTTAACGGATCCTTCAAAGCCCCTGGGGTTATTAATCTTCCCTAGTCATCCGCCAAATATGACGCAACAATCATCGACACAACTTGATAAATCGGAAGATAAACCGACCTTTCATCCGGTCCGTAGCTGGCGCGCCAGGCTCGGCTCGCTCATCCGTCCCAACCCAATAAAATTAAACGTTTTTCTTTTTACTGTTATCTTGCTATTGGGTATATTGGCACGGACCTGGGAGTTCCGCTCCCTGCCGCCCGGGCTTAATCAGGATGAAGCCTCCAGCGGCGTGGACGCCTTCGACTTGCTTCATTACGGCATTGACCGGAATGGGGTCTCCTTCCCGGTCCTGTTCATATCATGGGGCAGCGGCCAGAACGCTCTATATGCGTATATGCTCATTCCAGCCATAGCCATCGGCGGCCTCAGTCCATTCACGGTCAGGCTGCCAATGTTAATTTCCGGCATCCTGACCCTGCCTTTGGTGTATTTCATCGGCAAAAGGGTGGCTGGTAATAAATTCGGGTTGATCTCCATGTTCCTGCTCGCGATCAGTCCCTGGCATATCATGCTCTCGAGATGGGGTCTCGAATCCAATATTCTGCCTTTCATTTTTACGGCAGGGTTTTTCTTGATACTGAAATCGATGTCCGATCATAGGTGGTTTATTCCGGCCATGGGTTGTATGGCGTTATGTTTCTACGCCTATGGTACGGCATATGGCGCCATCCCGCTCTTCCTATTATTTGCTCTGCCGGTTTTGCTGTGGGCTAAAAAGATCAGCTTGAAGAAGTTGGCCCCCGGGTTGCTCCTCTTCGTGATTCTAAGCGCGCCGATCGGCCTGTTTTTATTTGTTAATGCCCGCCATTGGGAATCCCTGCATATCGGTTTGATCACCATACCGCAGTTACCAGCTCGACCGCGTTATGAAGCAGTGAGTATTCTCTTCAAAGGCAATCCCATTGGGAACCTGGTCCAGAAGCTGGGAGGCCTGGTTAACTTGTTATGGCTTCAAGTGGATGGGAATGTTTTTAATGCATTTGATCCATACGGCTATTTTTATAAATTCACACTTCCGCTCGCGGTCCTGGGAGCCGGTTTATTGGTTCCATTTCGAAAACCTGAAAAGACTCCCGAACGGATCTTGTTGCTGGTGTGGTTGGCGGTGAGCCTCATCATCGGGATATTGCAGCCGGTGAACATCAATCGCATTAACCTGGTCTTCATTCCATTGATTTTCTGCGTGGCGTATGTGCTGGTTTGGCTCTCACAGCGTTCGACTCCCGGGCTCCTCATCGCGCTGTCCATCTTCCTGGTTGTTTTCGGACTTTTTACGTACGCGTATCACGGCAGTGAATATCGTAAAATGGCTGATCAGAATTTCTTTCCGGGCCTGCTTCCGGCCATTGATTTCGCCTCGCAGCAGGGGCACCAGGCCATCTGTGTGACCGATACCGTAAATGAGCCATATATTTTTGTTATGTTTTCCAGGCATTTGGATCCTGCCTATTATCTGCAAAACATAACCTATACCAATCCCCATGCGAGCTCCGGAGGGGTGCAGCAGCTCGGCCGCTATACTTTTGGGTTGAAGAACTGCCCGACGGATCCCGGTGAAATTTATATCTTATCGGATGAAACACCGCCGGGCGCTGTTACGTACCATCCCTATAACTTTGACAGCTTCATTGTTTATGTCCCGGGCGCCGCTTCGAAATAGATATTGTTGCAGTTCAGTTACAACGCGTGTTCATAATAATGCTCGATCACATCCGCCCGCAGCCACTCTTGCACGTCTTTGTGGTTAAAAATTTCCTCCGGCAGATTGATCGCCAGCTCCATTAAACTCTGGCGCGTGGATTCGAATTTCTTCCAAACGTCCACTTCATCCAGTTCGCCGAATACTCGTACCGCCTCGGCATTATATGTATCCGTATCCTTTTCCGGATGGCGATAAGCCAGGTCTTTTGTAATTGCATCGATCGCGGCAAGTCCGTCTTCCCACCAGACAATGACGTGCGCCACAAGGTCTCGGAAGCGGGCAAAGCCCTGCTTTTCGAGGAAGGCTTTTTGCTTTTCCTCTGGCAGTGCCTGAAAGCGTTCAAGACAATCCCCCCATTCCCGTTGCAGGGTATCCAGCACTAAAAAGCGCGGGGCACTCACGGCGTGTTCCTTGAGATGCGCTAGGACCACGGCGTTAAGCCAGCCGTATACGCGGCGCATCTTCATCTGTTCGCCCGTAAGCGAGGAAACCAGCGTGATCATCTTCTGCAGCTGAGACTCATACCAGGC
>CAZPCR010000444.1:0-2933 GCA_964585035.1 uncultured Anaerolineaceae bacterium | reverse complement strand
AAGTGACCAGCGCGATCATATTCCCGCCGCGTCCGCCGCCGCTGAGCTTTGCGCCCAACGCATCGGCATTTCGCGCGGCTTGGACCAACTTATCCAGTTCCGGTAATGAGACCGTCAATTCCTGCAAGAGTGCGTGGTTTTGATCCATTAATTTGCCCAGCTCTTTCGTCTTTCCCTGTTCGATCATTGTACGCGCCTGGTTCGCTAATTCTCCAATTTTGCTGAACACCTTTTCCCACTTGACTTTATCTTCCATCCACAATTTGCGTACATCGCCCACGGCTTCTTTGGTCGGTGCGGCGATGCCGGTATCGCCGATGATAATGAAGAAGGGCTCTCCGGCTTTGAATGTCTCAAGCGGCCGGCCTTTGACAAAATAAACCGGCCTGGCATAGGTGATGACCGTGTTATCGATTCCTGAAGGTGTTCCGTGATGAAGTTTTTCTATTTCGAAGGCCAGGTCATTGACGCGTTCATCCGATAAGGGATGCCCTGTATATGTAGAGAGCGCCCGGATAAGTGCAACCGAAACCGCTGCGCCGGAGCCAAGCCCCGAGGCGACGGGTATGGATGAAGCGATCCTTACATTTAGAGAGGGGAATGGGTCGACATGCAGGGCAAAAAACAGGTTGTGAATAACGGCGGCTAACGGATGGTCCGAAGGCAGCGTATTGAGTTCCGTGTGAAGGTCGATATCCGGCGCTTCGATCCAGATGCCGGGGCGGGATGAGTCCGAAACCTCGACATCGGCATGCACCTGCGTGACGGGTACTGCCAGTGCGGGCTGCCCGTACACTACAGCATGTTCGCCGAAGAGAATGATCTTACCGGGCGCAGAAGCTTTGGTGGACAAATTAGCAATTTGTCCTACGATAAATAGAAGACAGCCACGACCACCAGGGCCCAGAGCAATAACGCCATTTGCAGAGGTCGGTCGGAGAGCAGTATCTCTTCGGGCTCGCCGCCGGCATGCTTTATCTGTACAAGATAGAGATAGCGGAAGATTGCATACAGCACGAACGGAATCGTCAGCATCATGCTGTGGTTGGCGGGGACATTCGGAGCCGAGAATGTATATAACGAATAAGCTACGATCGTTGTGCTGGATACGATCATAATGTATTGATCGAGAAGAGCAATGGAGTAGCCTTCCAGGACCTTTCGGTGGGCGCCTGCGTCGTTGGAGAGCAGAGTCAGTTCAGCGCGCCGTTTACCAAAGCCCAGATACAGCGCCAGGAGCGTCATGACCACATACAGCCATGGCGAAAAACGTTCGACATGGATGATCGTCACACCTGCGCCGACCCGCAGTACGAAGCCGGCCGCCAGCACTAGCACATCCAGGATCGGGATATGCTTGAGCCATTTGGAGTACGCCAAGTTAATTAGGAAATAAACAGCCAGCACCAGGGCAAAATCCGGCGAGAGCCAAAATCCGAACGAGAGTGCAGCTATCACAAGCAGGACACCCGCCGTCACGGCAATGCTGACAGGCAGTTTGCCGGAAGGGATTGGCCGGTTCTTTTTTACAGGATGCTCGCGGTCCGGCTCGATATCTGCAAGGTCGTTGAAGATATAGACCGCCGATGAGATCAGGCAGAATAAGACGAAGCCCGCTGCTGTCCGCTCAAAGGCGTGAAGGATGAGCAGCTGCTTGTCGAACACCAGCGCGGCGAAGATAAAGATATTCTTTGACCACTGACGGGGCCGCATGGTTTTCAGGAGTGCCTTTAACATGGGGCAATTTTACCTTTGATGTTCGATAAGTGTTACTCTTTATTGTTATCTACTCGCCCCTCCTTGGCGAGGAAAACACTCGCCATCTGCGACCACGCTTTCAGCCTGGGACTAAGAATTCCGGAAAAACGATATGTGCAGGGCGTACGCCCTGCACATATCGTTTTTCCGGGTACTTCATGCCGGGGGCTGTGAATAGATATCCTTATTGGGAAATCGAATACCTAATTATCGAATTACAATTAATCGATGGCGAAGACTCGATTGGATCTACTGCTCGTCGAACGCGGACTGGCTGAATCGCGCGCCAAGGCGCAGGCCTTGGTCATGGCCGGGCAAGTCCGTGTGCAGGGGCAGGTGGTGATCAAACCCGCTACTTCGATCGATCCCTCTGCACAGTTGGAAGTGGAACAGGGTCCGCGTTTCGTGTCGCGTGGCGGTGAGAAACTGGACGCGGCTCTTGAGGCTTTCGGCCTCGATTTGAACGGCCAGGTCTGTGCCGATGTTGGCGCTTCGACGGGCGGCTTTACCGATTGCCTGCTCCAACGCGGCGCAGCCAAAGTCTATGCAATAGATGTCGGCAAGGGCATCCTGCACTGGAAATTACGGAACGACCGGCGCATTATTGTTATGGAAGAGACCAATGCCCGTTATGTAGAGTCCCTGCAGGAGCGGGTATCGCTTGTTACGGTGGACGCTTCGTTTATTTCATTGAAGATTTTGTTGCCGGTTATCAGGAAATGGCTTTCCTCTCCCGGTTTGGGAGAGGAGCCGGTGATGGCTGATATAGTTGCCCTCATTAAACCTCAATTTGAAGCCGGCCGTCGTGATGTGGCGCGCGGCGACGGTGTGATCCGCGACCCCGAGATCCACCGACAGGTACTGTTCGACGTTCTCACTTTTGCCCAAAACCAGGGTCTTGGTTTGCAGGGTTTGATAAAGTCCCCGCTGTTGGGCCCCAAGGGCAATGCCGAATTTTTAGCGTGGTTGTCGTTGTCAAAGGGATCCCTGGCGGTGGACGCGGCAATCCAAAGCGTTTTTTAAAATGGGTATCAAGACGCCTTCTGGAAACCGTAAATAACCGAATTTTCTTCAATGGGCGGATAAGAATAGGTTATACTTTCGACGCTCACAAGGTATGGCGTTGGGCGTTTATCGCAGCAAATGCTGCCGTGCCTGTAACCTCCCAGTAGGAC
>CAZPCR010000443.1:0-2933 GCA_964585035.1 uncultured Anaerolineaceae bacterium | reverse complement strand
GCCGACGTTACATACACCGACGGCACTGACGTCCTGCGCGTAATGCATAAGAGCTTCGGTAACAAGTCCGGCCGGGTTCGTGAAATTTGCCAATAAGGCCCGCGGCGCAGTTTCGCGAATATCTTCTGCTATATCGAGGATCACCGGTATCGTCCGCAGGGCTTTTGCCATGCCACCAACGCCAGTAGTTTCCTGGCCGATCAATCCATGACGTCTGCCCAGATATTCATCACCCCGGCGTGCAGGCATCATACCGACTCGCAGCTGAGTAATGACGTATGATGCTCCTGAAATACTTTCGCGCTGATCAGAGGAGAGGATCACCTTGAAAGGGTCCCCTTTGGCTTTCACCATGCGTTGCGCAAAGCCGCCAACGGTCTTCAAGCGCTCTTCGTCAATGTCCATCAGCCAGAGTTCTTCGAGCGGCAAACTGTTAACTCGCGAAAGGAATCCGTTGACCAGCTCGGGCGTATAGGTAGAACCGCCACCGATCACAGCAATTTTCATCGTTCAATAACCTTACCGGGTTTTGCGGTTCGATGCGCTTCATCTATGAATTTCATATATTGTTTAGCAACAAGTGCGTGAATTTTATTAATATACCCTATACCTGCAAATGCTAACTTAACGGTTGTATCCATATTGGAAATAGAAAAAACGTCTTTATACCGCGTGATATTATCATCTATCTTAGCAAGAGTGCATACAAACCAAAGCCCGCAATGATCATCCCGGCCAGGCGATTAACCCAGATCATCCAACTTGTCGTAATCCTTTCCCAGAAAATACCAATGATTCCGCTCAAGGTCAACCACCAGGCAGCCGACCCTAAAAATACGCCAGCAACCAATAAGGCAGCTGATAGAAAATCTCCGTGTGTATCTCCGAGACGCAGGCCTGTAAAGATCACCGTAAACGAAATGATCGTGGCAGGATTCGTCAATGTTAAACCGAGGGTGGAGATATAGGCCGCGAATAACCCTCGATTTGATCTAACGGCGGCTTCATTCTCAGCTGGACGAGCAAAGAAGGTCCGGACTCCAAGGTAGAGTAAAAATATTCCACCCAAGAGGTGTAACCAGAATTGCAAACCGACCAGCACATTTTGTATAATGGTCAAGCCGAAGGCCGCAACTGCGCCATAACACATGTCCGCGGTGGCGGCACCCAGACCAGAAAAAAAGCCTGTTAACCGGCCATCCGCCAGAGTGCGACGAATGCATAAAACACCAATCGGTCCAACGGGAGCCGCAATAGCGAATGCAATAATAAAACCTTTCAGGAGGAAGTTAAGCTCTGTCCCATTCATGATCTTTTTGCTTCTAAAAGGAAAACCCTAATTAACACAATGGCGCATCCGATGATGCGCCATTGTAGAAGACCGATATTGCTGCGCTATTAAGCAGCAGTAGTTACCTCTTTGCGCCTAAACCAGGTTTTCCATTCCTGATTTTGCCAAACAACCAGGATCGGTGAGGCGTTGAAGATCGAAGAGTATGTACCACTGAAAATGCCTACCAACAGGATTACTACGAAGTGGCGGATACTATCCCCCCCGAACAAAGCCAACGCAAAAAGTGTGAACATTACTGTAAGCTGGGTATTGATCGAGCGATCGAGCGTTTGAACGATGGAATGGTTGACCATCTTTTCGTATTCCACCCGGCGGTAAATGTTTGCGTTCTCGCGTATGCGATCGAATACAACGATGGTATCGTGAACCGAGAAACCGATAACGGTCAAAACGGCAGTGAGAAAAAGTGAGTCCGCCTCCCAGTGGAGAAAATATCCAAGCATGGCTTCTACGCCCAACACGACGAAAACATCGTGGAACATGGCGATGATGGCGGCTGTGCCATAGCGTATTGAATGCTCAACGCCTCTGAAAGCGTACCAAATATAAAGCAAAATGGCTATGGCGGCCATCAAAATGGCGATGCCGGCAGCTTGTGTGACTTCGGCGCCAATGGAAGCTGAAACCGAAGTAAAGTTTAATACCGTAACCGTAGAACCAAACTTTGCCTGCATGGCAGCAACCATTTTACCTTTTGTGGCGTCGTCCATCTGCTTGGATGTGATGGAATACGAATCGGTTCCCAAGGGTTGAATGACAGGGTTGCTAAGCGGTTGCGCAGGTGTGGAAAACTGTGTGTAAATGTCCTGAATCTCGTTAAAGGTAGGACGGGTACCGGAAAATTGAACCTCAAGTAACGATCCGCCTTTAAAGTCTATACCGAGGGCCAGTGGACCTTCACGGGTAGTCGTCCAATGCAACGCCATGAAGACGATCCCGGGTATGATGACCAGAAGGGAAATCAGGAAATAGAGGTAACGGTTTTTGATGATATTCATGATAATTTTCCTTGACGGCTAAAGCCCAAACCAGCGAGGATGCTCGCCAAGCTTCAAGTTATCGAGAACAAGGTGAAGGAAAGTTCGGGTCACGATTATAGCGGTGAACAGTGAAATCAACACACCCAAACCAAGGTTGATGGAGAAACCCTTCACCATACTGGCACCAAACGAATTACCGAATATATACAAAATCAAGCAGGTAATCAGTGTGGATGTATTTGAGTCTCGAATGGACGGCCAGGCGCGGCTCCAGCCAAGATCAATTGCCTGTTGGAGCGTACGGCCGGAACGCAATTCTTCCTTTAACCGTTCAAAGATTAGAACATTCGCATCCACTGCCATACCAATACTTAAGATAAAACCGGCAATACCAGGAAGAGTAAGGGTGATCGGGATAATCTTGTAAAGCATTAGCGTGATTAGCGAGTACGTTATCAACGCCAAGTCGGCAACGACACCGGGCAAGCGATAATATAAAGCCATGAAAAGCACAACAACAGCAAGGCCGATCGACCCGGCCAATAAGCTTTTACGAACTGACTCTGCGCCAAGGGTTGGACCGACCGTCTGGCTTTCAA
>CAZPCR010000442.1:0-2934 GCA_964585035.1 uncultured Anaerolineaceae bacterium | reverse complement strand
CCGCCTTCTTGATCGATAGCGATCAATAAATGCGGTAAATCGGCTTCGCGTGCTGCAGCTTGTAGCTCGATAGTCAGCTTTTGAACTTGCTGGGGTGTGTCGATATTCAGGGAGCGGAAAAAAGTGATCCCAGCCGGTTTGTACCTTTTTATGGCATCCCTGAAATCCTGGGGGACATGGTCCTTGCCGCGGAAAGCCAGCAAAATACGTTGGCCTACCATTTTTTCAAGCGATAATTTCATGGGTTATCCTATCGACGATGAGAGGAGGAAAACAACTATGATAGCCGGCTTATACGTTCCACAACATCTTGAGTAAACTGCTGGATTAATTCTTTTACAAACCCCTGTGGATCTAACTTATCGTCGTTGATCAATTCACTCATATCCATCGCGTAAGACAAACCTTCCGTGATGTCTACTCCATGCGTTTCAAAATACGTGGCATTTGCGCGGCGGCGTCCCATCGAAGCCAGGTCATATCGTTTTCCACCTACTATTTGAGAGTCGAACACACCGAGCAGGGCCGCTTGTAAATTTTCGTGTTCCGAAAGATTCATGGTCACTTTAGCGGTATCCATCATCCAATCGAGCGAACGCCATACCTCGCAGCCGTATAATTTTCTGGGTTTCAATGCTTCTGGCAGGCTCCGGATGGCAGCGATGACTCTCAAGGCAGTGCTGACATGTGTATCGTGTTTATCTGCCAGGTTATGAGTATAAACAATTTGCGGATGAGTGTTTTTCAGGAGAACTGCAAGATCTTCCACCGGTTCAAGCCTGGATGCATCCTTGACGGTCTTGCTGGGATAATCCAGCATGACCAGAGCGGCGTATTCCCCCACGATGCTTGCCTTTCGCTGCTCTTTAAATCGCACCAGCCTCATCTCTTCATCCGTGTAATTTTTATAAAGATGGTCACGCGGCGAACCTCGCCCGTCGGTGAGCACGGCCCCGGTAAACCATTTATCTTTTTGTTGGAAACAATCGATGATCGGTTGCGCAGCCATGATCTCGAGGTCGTCCTGATGAGCGGATATCGCCAGGTGTGTTGTGCGTGCCAACGCATCTTCAACATTTAAATTATCGGGTACGAAAATTTCGGATGTATCTAAATGGAATTTCACGATGGCTCCTTTTCAAAATGACTTATCTCTGGCAGGCTGGCTGCGGCTACCGATTGTCCGATCCGGCGGTTCTTTTCATCGGGGAGATGGATTTGAATTCGGGCTGCCAGTTCGGGGAATTCAGAGGCAAGCACGGCTTTTGCACCTGCCAAAAGCAGGTCGCCGCCTCGCCCGGATGTGCAGCGGCCCAGGATCAGTATATGTTTGATGTCGTAAAAATCTGCGTAATGAGCCAGGCCATATCCCAGAAAAATTCCCATGCTTTCCCAGATTTTGGTCGCGCCTTCATGTCCTGTTTCCAATTTTTCCTGGATCACCTGTAACTTGTCTGCATCTGTGAGATCGGTTGGAACGTCTATCCCAGCTTTGGATGCGAGCCGAAACGCGCATTGTTGTGAAAAATATGACGCCCCACAGCCTCTATCGCCCGACCATTCTTCGATGGGTGCTGTCAGGCTGTAATCGATGGGGGCAAACGCCAGCTCATTCAACCACCCCATAATATGGCCATTCATATTTATGTATCCTGCCGCTTCGCTCGAACCCAGGGCAATCCCCAAAATGCCGTTATCCTCGATGGACATCGATCCAGCTAATGCAGTGACGTCTCCATCATTTATGACTTCCAACGGCACATGCATCTCTGCCCGAATGCGCAGAAATAGATCCCTTATTTCATTAAAGCGTTCAGGTGGGATGGCTCGAAACAGTGATCCGACCATCGGGCGATTATCGATATAAATTCCTGCGGAGCTTCCACCGATCGCATCCACACGCGGCATTTTTGCAGCCGCCGTTTTCAAAGCCGTAATGATTTCCCGGTAATGGTAGTCCGGGTCGTCATGTTTCCGCGGTTCCCATACCACTTCTTCGCTGTAAACCACTTTCCCGTTGACCACTGCGCTCACCTTGCGGTCGGACGCGCCCAGGTCAAACCCGATTCGGCAGCCGTCCAAATGACGACCTAGCGTATATCCCCTATCCGGTTCGCTTGGCACTTCGTCGGCATGGCAGCACACCACTTCAAACTTTTTTTGATAGACCTGATCTCCCATGAAGTGATTATCGAATTTACGGATCCCGTCGGGTGCGTAGGTCCTGGCGATATATTCCCCTATCGAACGCGGCCCTCCGATATATATCTTATAAGCGCCGCGCTGCCATAACATGAATTTCACCAGACGTTCGATGTGCAGGCAGTTTGCTTCAAATCCCGCCGGGTCGTTTGCCCTCTCAGGGTCTTCATCCGGAAGGACTTGTGTTTCATACTTAAATATTTGTCCGTTCTCCCGTTCCAATCCAATAGCCACGGGGATGCCGCCATTACTCATCGCCTTATTGAATGCTCGATGAAATAACACGGCAGGAAGAAATGATTCTTCTAGGGGTGGAGGGATTGCAGGTTTTAATGCTCCAAATATCTGTTTAATATCCATATTCCAAGGCCCTTATAAGATCGGCGGTTGCATGAACAAAAGTGAATAACCGTCCATTAACATGAGTGCAGATGCTCCTAGAATGATGTTTTCGGAACCGAGTCCGCTGATCATAATGCTTGTCCCCTCTGCCAGTTTGGCGAGTGTACCTTGTGCCACCTTTTCGCAGATCGCATCCAGCCAGGGCTGGCCCAAGCGGGTCATATCGCCGGTTAAGATAAATTTCTGAATATTGAGCGTGCTGATGAGGCTGGCTATCGTAGCTCCCAAATAATGTCCTGCATCACAAACAACCTTTTGTGCCAGGGCGTCGCCGGTGAGTAAAGCGCTTTGCACCGATTCCAGTGTAATGGTGGCAGAATCTTTGGCTAA
>CAZPCR010000441.1:0-2963 GCA_964585035.1 uncultured Anaerolineaceae bacterium | reverse complement strand
GCTGGTGAGCGGACACATGGCGCGCGCCAATAAACTCTGGCGCGCGTTTGATTCAACGAAGGAAGTGCTGTTGATCTTCGGCGGCCCGAACACCTATATTTCCCCCACCTGGTATAACCATCTCAACGTGCCCACCTGGAATTACATCGCCGTGCACCTTTATGGCGCGCCGCGCGTCATCGCTAGCGGCCCCGAGCTGGAGGAAATCCTTGCACGCCTTATCAAGCGGTATGAGACCCAATCCGATTACCGGATGGAAACCCTGCCGGCCGACTTCCGTGAAAAAGAAATGCGCGGCATCGTTGGCTTTCAAGTCAAAGTGACGCGAGTCGAGGCAAATTTCAAGCTTAGCCAGAACCGCAACGATGAAGACCATGCCAACGTCATCCAACAATTGGAAGCGCGCGGCGATGAGCAATCGCTTGCCATCGCAAATGAGATGAAGAAAAATAGATAACTGCAAAAGGAAGGGTGAGCATGAGACGCAACCTGGGTATCTATTTTATAGCGGGTCTGGTTACTCTTAACATTCTGCTCTGGGTTTTCTTTGGGCCTACTACTGGCCAATCAAAAAACTTTCCCCAGCAAGTGGTGGCCGAAACATTTTCATCCAGCGCCATGATCTTGTGGGCAAGCGGCATCTTTCTTTCCAACAAGCCGCGCTTTCTCGAACCGTACTTTGGGGGCCTGGATCGCATGTATATCGTCCATAAGAACATCAACATCCTGGCCCTGCTGCTTATCGTGGTCCATCTCATCATCGTCCCCACCTCCGACCAGGGCGGCCCGGGGGTGTGGATCGCCTGGGTGACTTTCCCGGCCATCCTGATCCTGGTGCTCCTGACCGTTTCGCCGCGCGTCCCGCTGCTCAGCAGCATTGCCCGCCTTACGTACGACAAGTGGCGCAATCTTCATAAGTATATGGGGGTGTTATTTATCCTCGGCGCGACGCATATGTTGATGGTCCAGCCGCTGATCATGAACGCACCGGTCGTATTTACATATGTCGGTACGATCATTGCCATCGGGGTGGCTTCCTATCTCTATAAGGAATTCCTATGGGAGCGGTTGAAGAAACGGTCCCCCTATGTTGTGCAGGACGTGAAGAAGTTGAACGGGACGGTGGCGGAAGTGACGCTGCGCCCGCGCGAGACCAAAGTCACTCACCGCGCCGGACAATTCCTGTATGTTAATTTTGATTCCGATAAGATTCTTCAAGAGCCTCATCCCTTTACCATCAGTTCAGCGCCGCATGAAGACGACCTGCGCTTATCCATCAAAGCCAGCGGAGACTGGACCCAGTACATGCACGAACACCTCCAGGCGGGAGCGAATGCATTTGTGGATGGTCCCTACGGTGAGTTCAACTTTAAAACGGGAAGCCAGAAACAGGTCTGGATCGCGGGCGGCATAGGCATCACGCCGTTCATGAGCTGGATGCGCGACTTCGAGGCCAACTCACAAGACCGTGAAATTAATTTCTTTTACACGACGACGGTCCCCGAAGAGGCCTTGTTCATGGATGAAATCGAGAAGGCCAAAAAACACAAGGGGTTTCAGGCACACGTATCCCATTCCGTGCGCGACGGGCGATTGAGCGCCGATAAGCTCATCGCTGCCAGCGGCGACCTGGCAGGCAAGGATATTTATATGTGCGGCCCGGCGCCCATGGTGGACGCCTTCCGCGTGGCTTTTATCGCAAAGGGTGTCCCGGCAGGCAAAATCCATTATGAGGAATTTAATTTCCGTTAAACAATAATTTGTGCTTTACGAAAGAATATCCGTTTTTGATCAGGGCAGGAAGGCGGGCACATCGCCTCCGGGCACCAGCGTCATTACATTGCCGGTCTGGACGTCGATTGCGCAAACATCGAAGTGCCCCACATTCTGGGTGGAAAATTGCAATATATAGCGGGAGTAAAGCAGGTATCTCCCGTCTGACGACCAGCTCAGGTTGGAGTAAGAAGCGTTCTCCTCGTCCAGTAAAACGTGAGCCTGTGTCCCATCCGGTTTGACCAGCCAGACCTGGTTGCTACTTTGGGAGCCATTGGCGGTCAGGACATTCCGATCAATGGCGATCCATGCCCCATCCGGTGACCATGCAGCGGAATAATCGGTTTGGCCGCTCGATCCACCCAGGTCGATCGTCTGACCGGAACCCAGAATATATCTTTTGATATGCAGTGACGATGCATCTTGTGAATTAGCCTGGTTACCAAAGAGGAGAGAGTCTCCAGCAGGACTCCAACTCTCCGGGATAATCGCCTGGTTTCCAAGCGGGAGGGAAATACTACTCCCATCCTTCAAGGGATAGACAACCAGCGTATTGTTGGCTGCAGAAATATAACTCAACCACTGACCGTCGGGGGAGAATTCAGGTGAAGAGCTTGCAAAAGTTTGATCTTGAAAAACAGGCTGTGTTTTACCCGTCTGCATATCCAGCCACCAGATGCTAAACCTCGGTATGGAGGAAACCAACGAATCGTCCAGGCGCTCATAGGCTATCTTTTGACCGTCGGGATACCAATCCGGTGAATTGCATTCTGCTTGCGGACAGTCCAAAACCAGGTGACCCTGCGTGCCGTCTGCGTTGATGGCCCATATCGAGGTGCCGCCCTCATTTTTGAACACGGTATATAGAATTGTTTTCTGATCCGGCGATATGGAATAGCCTGTCACCCCGGATGGATCGTTCGTATATTGGATGGAATTTCCTCCAGCGAACGGTTGTGCAAACAATTGATCCCAACCTGCCGCGTCCGAAGCGATATAAAGCACTCTTGCGCGTTTGATATCAAAATTCGAGGCGCCGGATTGCGTTGGTGAATTTGGGTTTAAAGATAGATTTTGAGTTGAAGGAGATTCCAGGACGACGGAGGAAAATTTTAAGGAGTTGAGCGCACTGACCGTCAGGGTAACTCCAAGGCCCGATACTATCACAGCGCTGATCACCGGGGCATAAA
>CAZPCR010000440.1:0-2981 GCA_964585035.1 uncultured Anaerolineaceae bacterium | reverse complement strand
ATCATGTAACAATTTATCAATTCATTCGTTTATATTTATTGAACGGGATGTAATATGGAAATTAATTTATATCTCCCAAAAGTCGAGAATTCAAAACAAATTCAAATAAAAAAGGTGATTTAATAATGTCAATACTTCTTTGGATTATCAGTGGGATCGTTGCAGGATGGTTGGCCGGGATGCTGATCCGCGGCGCTGGTTTCGGTGTGCTCGGCGACCTTGCAGTCGGCCTGATCGGTGGCTTGATTGGTGGATTTATCGCCGGCCTCGTTGCCATACAACCCACTAGCTTGGTAGCAGAAATACTGGTCGCAGCGCTCGGAGGCGTGATCCTGGTATGGCTCCTCCATTTGGTCCATCCAGGTGTAGTAACTGCCTGAAAGTTAATTTATATTTATATGCTTTTGACAATGTCTTAATAAAGAAATGCCGGCCGTACTATACGGCCGGCATTTCTTTATTAATTAGATTTACTATTATTCCGACTTGCAATACACAACTTACGTCTTATTAAAATTATTTCTAATTTGATTTCACCGCGTTCGGGCGATCAATCCATACCCATATACTTCGCCATACCAGCAGAGCCACTGTGGTACTGCAGCCCAATATTAAAGTAAAGAGAGGGGATGCTGATTCATTTAGGATCACAGCCCGAAGAACCGAAGCGAGTGGTGCGGTCAGTAACATTGTCAAGGGTACACGCCAGAGAAAAGAGTAATCCTGTTTTTGCGGGTAAAAAAGCCTCAGCCAAGGAGCTGCCACAAACCAGCCCGCCAGTAATGGCAGAAAGGTTGTCAACATACGTGGCAGGCTTGCGATGCTTAACTCTCCATGACTGGCAAAACCTATCAGGGTAATTACTCCCAATGTCAACGAATCACCCAAAATTAGTAGATAAGGGTTTTTCATAATCGGTAAATAAATATTATTTAAACTTTTTGAAACATTATCAGTTTCAGTGGTTATCCCTTTACTTCACCCATCTCCGCTGTCCGGAGTGCCGGGAATAATAAAACATCACGGATGGAACGCTTATCGGTGAAAAGCATGACCAAACGGTCGATACCCATGCCGAAACCTCCATTAGGAGGCATGCCATACCGCATCGCCTGCAGGTAGTCTTCATCCATCGGATGCTTTTCCTCGTCATCGGCAGCAAAATCGCGTCCCATTTCAAGGAACCGTTGTTCCTGGTCAAGAGGATCGTTCAGTTCGGTAAAGGCATTACATAATTCAAAGCCGGCCACATATCCTTCAAAACGTTCAACCGTATGCGGGTCACCCGGCTTGGATTTTGCAAGCGGTGAAATATCCCTGGGATAATCATAAAGAAAAGTCGGCTGGATCAGAGTTGGCTCGAGGTACTCAGACAAAAGGAAATCGATCAATTTACCGCGCGTGGCTTTCGGGTCGGGCATTTTACCGGTTTTGGCAATCACCTTGAATAATGTTTCGGCAGTCGGATGCTCGGCAATATCAATTCCGCTGACATCCTTCAATCCGGCCCGTAACTCCAATCGTTTCCAGGGTGGCGTGAAATCGATCACGTAATCCCGGTACGTCACTTTCTGAATACCTCGCACTTGCTGGATAGCAAACGCCACCATTTCCTCAGTTAATTCCATGACTTGGAGATAATCTGCATATGCCCAATAAAACTCAAGCTGCGTAAATTCGGGGTTGTGTTTAAATGAGACGCCTTCATTGCGAAAATCGCGGCCGATCTCATATACTTTCTCCAGATTTCCAACCAGAAGCCGCTTAAGATAAAGCTCGAAGGAGATCCGTAAATACATGTCCTGGTCCAGCTCATTATGATGGGTCACGAATGGACGCGCCGCTGCACCGCCGTACAAAGGCTGCAAGATCGGCGTCTCGACTTCCAGAAAACCTTTGTTATCCAAAAATTCCCGCAAGGCTTTGACAGTTGCAGCCCGCTGACGAAAGACTTCTCGTACGTCAGGGTTAACGGCCAGGTCAGCATAACGCTGTCGGGCACGCAGTTCAGGGTCCTCCAGCGCTGCATGTCGAAGAACGGTACCATCTGGCAGGGTTTCATCCTTCGCAGCCGGCAGAGGACTCACTGCTTTCGCAAGAAGTTTGAAATCATGCACGTGCAAGGTGATTTCTCCGGTTTTGGTGCGGAACATTACCCCAGTGGCCTGGATAAAGTCACCGATATCAAACATTTTGTTAAAAAAGTCCACGCGCTCCTGACCGAGCTCGTTCATTCGGAAGAATAATTGCACCTTGCCCGCGACGTCTTCTATGTGAGCAAATGAAATCTTGCCCATTGCACGCGTCGCACGAATACGTCCCGCCAATATTACCTTGACTTCACGTTCCTCTTTCTCACCGGCTTCGAAAGCCGCAACAGCTTCCAAGCTGGTATGCGTCCTTTCGGCGCGAGTCGGGAACGTATCCACGCCTTCAGCACGCAGTTCCTCGATTTTCTGCAAACGGATTTTTTCAAGTGGTGTGTATTCTGGCATTTTTCATCTATTTCCCCCTCTCCTTGCGAAGAAACCATGGAAGGGATCTGGGAGAGGGATTGGGTGATGGCAGTAATAAAAAACCCCGCGCCGCCGGCCTTACGGCGACGATGCGCGGGGAGGCTAAAGTAAAAAACTTTTACTTAACCTTGATGATCTTGACTTTGTATGTACCGTTCGGGGTTTCAACTGGAACGCTTTCCCCGACCTGATGGTTCAGGATTGCCTTGCCAATGGGTGACTCGTTCGAAATCTTGCCCTCACGAGGGTTGGCCTCTGCCGCACCGACAATTGTATATGTCTCGGCTTCAAACCCTTGTTCCTGAATGGTAACGGTAGAACCGACTGCTACCATGCCATTCGGATGGCTTTTCTCTCCTTCTTCGATCACGCGCGCAGTCGCAAGCAGCATTTCCAGTTCCTGGATGCGACCTTCAACAAAGGCCTGCTCATTCTTGGCAGCCTCATATTCGGCATTTTCAATCA
>CAZPCR010000439.1:0-2990 GCA_964585035.1 uncultured Anaerolineaceae bacterium | reverse complement strand
TCATTGGGTTTATTCGCAAGTTCCTCTTCAACGGTCCTTAAGAAGTATTTGGTGTTAAAAACCCCGGTATCGCTATCCAGTTTAAGGCCTTGCCTGAACGTCTCCAATGGAAGACGTAGTTGATCGCTTACAATGGCTAATATAATCCCCACCAGCAAACCCAACGAGATGGCTAGAGAGACATTTAGTAACGGTTGTGGGCTGGATGGAAGCGTGGGGGGAACAGCAGTATCAAGATAATCGACGTTATATACCTGGTTCAAACGACGGGTGAAATTAATCGTCTGGTCACCGATGGTATTCGCTAATTTAGCGGCCATTTGTGGATTGGGACCTGTAACCGTCAAAACGAGAACGCTGGAATTGGTTTCTACAACAGAAGTATATGTGTAGTTTTTTAAATCCTCAGGTTGAAGCTGCAAGGTAGCCAATGTATCGTTGTAAATTCGATTGCTAACCATAACTTCTGTATAAGTAGTCATGACCGTTTGGTTATCGAGGATGCTGAGGCTTTGAAGTGTGATATCGGGTCGGTCCGGTAAGACCGAATTGGGAGTAACAATAAACCGCGCTACGGCCTGGTACTCGGGAGTTGCCAGAAATGTGGCAGCTAAAGCGACCGTAAGTGCAACCAATGCAGTCAACAAAATAATCCACCAGCCACGTCTCAGCATTTGATAATATAAACGAATTTCCATTTTTATTCTCCTATCTCAACTTTGAACAGGATGATTGATCATCTTCCAGAAAGCCGTTACACCATGATATCTATGATATCTGACTGGGATCAATCGAATTCCGGTAAGTTCTATTAGGTTTGTAATCATTTATTTTGGTAAAAGTATTCCTGTCTTTACTTTCAATACATCCGCTGCCTTGCGAAGGTTACTTAAAAATATGTCATTATCTTCAAAGGAGTCATATTCTTCATACGTCCCGCGCCAGATTTTTAATGCAGTGGGTTCACTACATCCGCGTTTTCGCATCTCACCTACAAATTCATCGGCAGTCATATTTATCCTTGCTGCCATTTCTTGTACTCTACTGGGCATATTAAACCTATATAAATATATGTGATGAAATCAAATTCAAAATGAAATTCATTTTGAGAGCAAAAAAAATCGGCCTGCAAAACAACAAACTTGACCGAACGTCCGTTCGATGTCCAATGTTCGTCATCTTAAAATCCAATTTCTTAGTAATCGTATAGTTTGGATTATTCAAAACCCGTTTATTTGGAATAGATACAGTTAACCTAGAATAGATTCCAGGAACAATCTCCTCTCTAAATTAATCTTAACCTTGCATTTTTGTTAATTACTCACATATCATACCTTAATTGGTCAATAAAAGCAAGGAGAAATCTGGATCGCCCAAATGTCCTAGACAACCCTATCCATTCCCCATTAAATATAGCAAATTCCAACCAGAAAACGTAAATGGAACTCCCGTGATTTTCTAATACACCCATCCAGCTTTTAAACACAATACCTGCATTTACAGAACAACTGGCTGATAATAAACTAGAAAATTCCCGGAACTAAACGTTTTAGTGCTTATTAATTTCAGATTTAATTTATCATTTATCCCATTAAACAAAGTTTTTCCACCTCCCAGAACCACTGGATTGATCATAATCCGATATTCATCGATCAAGTCATGCTCTATAAAAGTTACAGCCAAATCGGAGCTGCCAAGGATGATCAGGTCCCTACCAGTCTGCTGTTTTAGCTTCAAGATTTCTTCTACAACATTATTTTTTATCAACTTTGTGTTCTGCCAGTCAACCCTCGAAAGTGTTTTCGAAAAAACAATTTTCGGCAAAGAATTCATTTTTTTAGCAACAATTGGATCATCTGTTACCGCAGCAGAGGTCGGCCAATAACTTGCCATCATTTCGTATGTCACCCTTCCAAATAAGAGGGTGTCCACCGCATTCAACTGGGCAATGGCGAATTTATTGAATTCTTCATCCACGTGATGCCAATTAAGGTCATGGTTCGGACCTTCGTAAAACCCATCTAATGATATAAGCATAAAGAAAATCACTTTTCGCATTTCTGTCACCATTAAGTAATATAAAATTAACTTTCATTTTCGCCAGTGATACTGTATTGAGATTATCATACTCAATATTGAAGGCCATTTCAATAGCAGGTTTGTGAATCAGTCACTACTACCCTTTTCAATCTGATACATTAAAGGACCCCAATCTTCATAAAATGGAATCCCAGCCTGCTGAAATGCAACAGCCTTGGATGAGCTCCCTAATGTAAGCCCCAACGCTTGAATTGTTACACACATCCCGGCTCTTTGTAATATCCTCCCGGCTTTCAAGGTTGAATTAATCCCGCCCATCGTATCTTCCACGACTATCAATTCAAAAGAACGCGGCAGCCTCGAAAACACACCGTTCAATTGGCCTGTCTTTTGCCAATCAGCTGCAGCCTGGATCGTTGCCCATTCCTCCCCGGTGAACGCGGCCGCGATTGCAGCCAACGCCTGGACAGGGGATGGCTTCAGCAGAGTCGCGGCGTCAAGTCCGCGTTGGTTAGCTATATATGTCAATCCTCCATATCCTATGAGTGGTATATCAGACAGGCCAACAAGTTCGAGCGCAAGTTCCGCTTCGGGTGCGTACCCGAAATTTGAAGTGTCAACCTCTCGTGGCGGAGCGGAGGGGCGAGATGTGAATGCCGCAAGGCGATAATTTGATTGACGAAGTTTTCTAGAAATATCATCGTTGATAATAGGTCTATCGTGCGTGAGCAAAAAAGATTCAGTCACCAATTCTTCGGGCAAATTGTAAGTCTCTTTAAATTTTTCGCTTCCCAGCGTAAAGTGCTGAAAAATTCGCATGGTATGTGATTTATAAACATTCCGCGTTTCAGTCAGCAGGTTTTTCCTCATCTCATGAGGTATGGATGAGAAATACCCTGCGCGAAATGCGGTCTCTGCAGGGTATTGACCTGCAACCAAGGCAAATTCGG
>CAZPCR010000438.1:0-2993 GCA_964585035.1 uncultured Anaerolineaceae bacterium | reverse complement strand
TTTGTTGTTTTTGCTGTCATCTTCCTGGTCTTAATCAGTCTATTGGGCCGTCTTATATCGCTACAGATCTTCGGAAGTCAGGAATGGATTGATGCAGCGGTGGAGAATTACACCAAAGACATCAGTTCTGCTGCTCCTAGAGGCATTATTTATGACCGGAATGGTTACATCCTGGCCCGCAACATCGCATCATACAACGTAACGATTACTCCGGCATATTTACCTGATGATGATGCAGATGTACAACGTATCTACAGGTCCGTTTCTGACTTGACGGGTATCCCAGTAAACGAAGGAACGTTGGAGCAAGCAAAGCTTTACGCGCCATGTGTGGAGGGATCGGGAATCTCACAATTGGTTGATCTGGGCGATTCTCTTGCTCCATATAGTCCGGTAGAGATCAAATGTAATGTAAGCGAAGATGTGGCTCGTTTGGTTCAAGAACATACTGCAGATTGGCCAGGGGTAAACGTAGAGATAAACCCGATCCGAGATTATCCAACCGGATCGCTGACGGCCGATGTAATCGGTTACTTAGGACCCATCCCGGCAATTCTTGAACAACAATATCTTGCGAAAGATTTCGTCCCTAATCGGGACAAAGTCGGATATGCTGGAGTTGAACTATCTCTCCAAGATGTTTTAACCGGCCAACCTGGAAAACGAGTTATTCAGGTTGATGTGGCAGGACAGGAGATCCGAAATTTAGAACCCCCCAAGGCCCCAGTGCCAGGATACAACGTTTCATTAACTATTGACACCCGATTGCAGGCTGCAGCACAAGCTGCTCTTATGGATGAAGTCAATTATTGGAATAGATACTTCTATGGCAATTCAGGCCAACAACGCATCTCCAGCGGAGTGGTAATTGCCATGAACCCAAAAACGGGTGAAATCCTGGCGATGGTCTCCTACCCAACATATGAGAACAACCGGATGGCACGTTTTATACCTTCCTATTATTACGATCAATTAAGCCAGGACCCGCGACACCCGCTTTTGAATAATACCATCCAGAGCGAGTATCCACCTGGTTCGGTGTTCAAGCTCGCCGCTGCCAATGGGGCATTGAACGAAGGAGTCATATCAGGCCCGAACCAAGTCATCTATGCACCCGGTGAACTACAGTTATGCGAGCAATTTACACCGAACGAACCATGCGGGCCGAGCAATACGCGTCCCTTTGTTGATTGGATATTTGACACGCGACCATCAGGCTTCGGTCAAATTGACTTTTTGCATTGCATAGCATTTTCCAGCAACGTGTGCTTTTATAAATTAGGCGGTGGATATGACGATGAAATCAAGAACGGCGGCCTTGGGATCTTCCGTTTAGGTGAATATGCACGGGCGTTAGGATATGGTGCGGCTTCAGGCATCGAACTTCCGGGTGAGGCAAAGGGATTGATCCCTGACCCTCAATGGAAGCGAATCAACCAGGGAGAGAACTGGTCTACCGGCGATACGTATATTGCCACCGTGGGCCAGGGATTTGTCCTGGCAACACCCTTGCAGGTTTTAATGTCTGGCGAGACAATGGCGAATGGTGGGAAGTTAATGCAGCCAACGATTGTCCATGATATAGAAGATAGTCAGGGAAAGGTTCAGACCGTTTGGTTCAACCCACAGGACTTTAGCTTATGGATGCCCCGCGTGGTCACGGATAATACAGGTAATTCACATCAAACGTGGGTCAACCTTGGGGATTCGTCGACAGTCGACCAGCTACCGGCGGGAAGTTATCAGATCTCACCGTTTGTACCTAACGAGAAATGGGATATTACAACAGATCCTCGTATCGCTGTTTATAACTGCGAGGCTGGTAACTGCCTGCCAACCGGCGCGAAAAAGACGGAGAATCCGAATTTTGTTAAGGACGTACAAGCCGGAATGCGGCTTGCCGTGACAGACCCTGAAGGAACGTTGCATCAGGCTTTTATGGTGGACAATTCACTTCCGGTAGCAGTTGCCGGAAAGACGGGAACAGCAGAGTACTGTGATGACGTTGCGCTGAAAGCAAACCGTTGTCAATTTGGTGAATGGCCCGTCCACGGATGGACGCTTGCCTTTGCCCCATATGAGGATCCTGAGATCGTCATTATGGCCTTCGAATATAACGGCGGTGAGGGTGCAGTTGTGGCTGCTCCGGTGGTTGCAAGAGTTATGAAGGCATATTTTGAATTGAAATCCATCGATCTAGCAAAGAACGGAGGCTAAATATAACTCTTCTGAACCAGCAAGGGCGGCATTAGTCATGCTATAATTTACTTAAATTATTTGTCTGATGAATGATATAGCGTCATTAATCCATATCAAAGGGCTGCGGGATGGTTTGCTGGTTTCCCTCTCTGATGCGCCATGGGAGGAGCAGAGCGTCGCTTTGCTGGCTCAAATCGACGGACAGCAAGCCTTCTTTAATGGCGCACGCCTGGCCCTGGATATAGGAAACCAGATATTAAAAGTGAACGAGATGGTAGAGTTGCGCGATCGCCTTTCTGAGCGAAACGTTTCGCTATGGGCGATTATCAGTGAATCGCCTATTACGGAAAAAACGGCACAACTATTGGGGCTAGCCACACGTATTTCAAAACCAAGGCCGGAAGAAAGCTATACATTTGATACCCGTAATATCAACGAAGAAAACGCTCTTTTTGTGAATAAAACCCTGCGATCCGGTGCGCGGATAGAATTCTCGGGTCATGTGGTAGTGTTGGGGGATGTAAACCCAGGCGCGGAAATTGTCGCCGAGGGAAACGTGATTGTATGGGGCCGTTTGCGCGGTGCTGTGCATGCAGGTGCAAAAGGTGATAAAAGCGCAGTCGTGTGTGCGTTAGACCTAATGCCAATCCGGTTACTAGTAGCCGATGATGCTATGAATAGTTCGACCAGGAAGGAAACCGGTAAACCTGAAATGGCTTTTATAAGCGATGAAAAGGTGATCGTTGAAACCTGGCAACCCGGTAACTAAGGATAACTCATGACTGCTCAAGTAA
>CAZPCR010000437.1:0-2993 GCA_964585035.1 uncultured Anaerolineaceae bacterium | reverse complement strand
GCTTCCACGTCGAAGCCGATGCCATCGTCTTCAATTTCGAGCACAGCCACACCCTGTTGGAACGGACGCAGCCGAACCCAGATATTGGCTGCATTGGCATGCTTGCGGGCGTTGTTGATCGCTTCTTCGACAATATAGAAGATCACACCCTGTTTGCCCATTTCCATCTGGCTGGCAATTTGTTCGTCGATATTGACAATCACATTCTGGTTGAATGTCTCGCGCATTTTATCTGCCATGGATTTAAGTGCGGCAGTCAACCCCTGCGACTCAAGGATCAGGGGCCGCAGCGTAAACAGCATGTGGCGGATCTCCTTGGTGGTGCGGTGGGCCAACTCTTCGATCTTGACTAGTTCCTCCGGAACACCTTTGGCGTTTTTATCGAGCATCCGCCGGGCAATGTTGATCCGCATTGCCATGGCGGCCACCGACTGTGTGGGACCGTCGTGCAGGTCGCGCGCCAGCTTCTTGCGAGCTTCCTCATGGACCTCAATCATGCGCTCTTTCTCTTCTACCAGGTCCTGGTAGAGACGCGCATTCTGGATGGCGATCACCGCATGACGACCGATGATATTGAGCAGATCGCGACGGTCGGGATTAAAGTAATTCGGATCGGGGTGGGCATACAACATCGCACCATAGACATTGAAACCGCTGCGCAGTGGGAAGCAATACGCGGAGGTGCAGTTGCGGAAAGCAATCACACGCCCGAGCTCGGGATCGTACCCGATATCCTTCGAAAAGAGCGGTTCGCCTTCATCGAAGACCTTCTTGAGGATACCTTCACTGCCTTCAAAGGTGACTCGTGAGTCGGCGCTGGTAAACCGCCGGGCCGATCCGACGCGCAACTGTCCTCCCCGGAATAGCAGAACGGCGCTGACCAACGGGTCATTCGCGCTTTCATCCAAATTAAGTGAATCAGGGTTAAGAGCGGAATAACCCATATCGAGGGCGGAATCGAGCACTCGTTTATAGGAGAGGGTTGCCGTCAGGGTGGAAATTAACTCGTAGATCGCGCGCAGACGCTCACCTTGAATGTTCTTCTTTTTTTCTTCTGCATCCAGCCAACCTTGCCTCTTTATCCGCAAACGCTTCATTAACTGGGCGCTCAGAAAACCGAAAAGCACACCCAGGACCAGAATGCCGGCGATCCAGACGAGGGTCAGGGGCGACTTGTCAGGGGAGTACAAGCGTGTTGTTACGAATACAAGGGCACCAAATGAACCCGCGGCAATCAGCGCCCCTACGAATTCAAAGAACGCAGCGCCGGTAAGGATAGGCAAAAGCCCCACCCAGGAAGCCGGACCTGCCAAACCACCCTGCACCCAGAAAAAAATCCCGCTTATTAAAATATCCGAAGCGAGGTTGAGCTGGCGATGATAAATGAGGCGCGTATTCAAGCTGGCCAGGACGGTCATCCCCATATTCCAGGCGATCAAGAGAACCAATGGCCATGCCAGGGCAGCAGTCAATGAACCGCCCAGCGCGAGAGAAACGACGATGCCAAGCATAACTGCCCAGCGCAGGGAAATCGCGAACCAGTCTGCTACATATGGAGTTTCAAAAGTCCGCATAGGCCTATCATAACGAAAGAAGTACGTACCCGGGTACGCGAAAGCCTTACAAGGTGATTACACCTTTGTGTTTGAATTAGACAACATAACCCATTTTGGGCAAAAATGAGCCAAAACGTTCTGCCAATACTTGTTGCTGCTCTGCCGTATAGGCATCACGGAACCTTCCTATTTTACCCTTGAAAAAGTGGGTGCCCTGCCGGCCTTCCACCTGCTTGGGACGATAATGATCGATCACTGCTTGGACTTCGGCCCGGTCGCTCTTTAAACCGAGGTAACCCGCCAGGCGAGCAGCCTCCGCGTCGTAATTGGTCAACAGGTCTTCGTAGCGAGCTATGAGTACATTTTTTTCCTGCATCCACTTTTCCCAGATCTCGATGTAATCGGTGATGAAAGCCAGGGATTTGCCGAAATCCGTCAGGTGCGAGAAGGCGTTCGGGCGGCCTTTGATCTTTGCACGCTCGCCAAAATCAAACGCGGATAGCATGGCATCGCGTGGGTCTCGATATATATACGTGACGTGCACCAGGCCCACAGCCGAGAACAGCCGCGAAGCGGGGGTCGGCCCGGCGTGTGCCTTGATGACGAAGGTATTTCCGAGCAATGCAGGGATGGCAACCAGGGCGAGGCGCCGCGTCGAAAGCACGCCAATATTGCAATTGACCTCAGTCAATATGTTCTCAAGATGAAAACGAGCCCGGATATCACGCGCATCGGCGCAGCCCGTGACCTGCATAAGATCATGGATGAGATTGTAATGCCAGCCCGAGCCGGCGCGCGGCATGCCAACCGAAAGAACGATCATGGTTTTGCCTCAACTGGATCTTTTGTGTATATCGTAAATACCGACATCCCAACCAGGATCCCGAGATTGATCCATAAATTTGGGATGGCAAATGAATCCTGTGTCATGTTATAGAAAATGAGCGCCAGCCAGGTAAAGATCGATGCAATACCGAGGTATTGCATTAAACCGGATTTTTGTTTCAAGGCACTCAGGGCGTCACCCAGGATGGAAAATTGAAAGGCAATATATAGGAAGAATCCCACGAGCCCAGTCTCGGCCAGCAAGCGGACGTATAGATTCTTCGGGTTGGGATATAGAGAGCTGTCTGGACTCAACTGCCGTGCAATTTCAGGTACGGTTGTCTTCACCCAATCCGGTAGGTTGTTGTAAATATAAAAACCGCTGGCGCCCAGCCCTACACCCATCACAGGATGTTCCTGATACGCACCCATAGCGCCCCATATGTAGGCCATGCGCGCGCCGGCTGAATTTTGAATGAGAAAATCTTCCACACTGGATGCCTGTGTGTTCCATAAACGGGTAATATAACCTTTCTGTCCAAGGAAGAATAAGGCACCGGAAAGGGACCCCGCGATCAGAAGGATTATGACGAAGCGCCAGTTCAACTTCCG
>CAZPCR010000436.1:0-3005 GCA_964585035.1 uncultured Anaerolineaceae bacterium | reverse complement strand
TGGATCCAGTCAATCGATCTATAATTTCGTCACGGGTAGAATTCAACCGGCGTCAGTTAAGGCCTACAATTCGGCTAATGCAGCTTTTCTTTCTCCATATCTTTGGATAAGCCCAGCCGTGCCACCGGATTTGCACGCGCAAGCAGAGAGCTGGGGGATTCCCATTGTGGATACCTCTGACGCGGCTTCATTGCGCGTAGTCGTCCAGCCCGACGCGAATAATGCTACCGCATGGTTTTATGCTTTAGTGGCGCCCTTCCCGACTGTTACGGATGGCGTCACTTCGCAGGAACTTCTCGCCAACTGGAAGGGTTCGCCAACGGGTACGTTTGCCGGTCATCCTCTTCTAATGGACGGCTCTACACTGGCGGCATTCACCGAGCTGTGGGGAGCTCCCGCAACGAATGCAGTTCAGACCGTTCCTGCCGATCAATTGCTGGATAAAGCCTGGTCTAACAGGCCTTCGTGGGCCATCGTTCCATTTGAGTCACTGGGCCCGCGTTGGAAAGTCCTGGAAGTGGACAACCAATCACCGATCCAAAAGGATTTCGTAGCGACCCGTTTCGTGATCGGAACGGAAATAGATTATCCGCTGACTGTCAAGTTCAGCCTGCAATGCTCCAACCCATGTCCATTATCGGATTTGCCGGATATGCCAACCACTAACCGCGATCCCTCAAAAATGACCACCCTGATCATGACCGGTGTAACTGCCTTTGTCCGGGCAACAGCGTATACCATGGATAAGAAAGGCATAATTATCCCAGGGATGGACATACGTAACTGGCTCGTACAGGCCGATATCACCCATATCAGCAACGAGGTGCCTTTTTACGATAAATGTCCTAAACCCAACCCATCCCAGATAGGAATGGTTTTTTGCAGCGATCCTCGTTATATGGATCTGTTAAATTTCGTCGGCGCCGATGTCATTGAATTAACCGGCAATCACTTTGCCGATTATGGTCCCGGGGCAATGATAGAAACCCTCGCGATGTACAAGCAAAACAATATGCAATATTTTGGAGGGGGCGCGAATAAGACTGACGCCATTAAACCTCTTCTGGTGGTGAACAACAATAACAAGATCGCCTTTATCGGATGTAATTCAGTGGATGTCGGCAGGGGGCCTACCGCCACAAACAACCGCCCAGGCGCAGCACCGTGTGATTTCCCTTACATGGTAAAGGAAATTCGCCAGTTGCATGATCAGGGATATATCGTAATCAGCACATTCCAATTTTATGAAACATATGATCCGAAGCCCCTCGCTTCCCAGATCCAGGATTTCCGAATGATGGCCGATGCGGGTGCAGATATCGTCCAGGGCAGCCAGGCGCATTTACCCCAAATGATGGAGTTTTACGACGGGGCTTTCATCCATTATGGCCTGGGCAACCTGTTTTTCGACCAAATGGGTGATGACTCACCAAACTTTCCGACCCGCCGTGAATTCATAGACCGACATGTATTTTACAACGGCCGTTATATCAGTACCCAGTTATTGACGGCTACACTTGAAGATTATTCCCGTCCGAGTCCGATGACACCAGTGGAGCGTGCATCGTTTTTGTCCGATTATTTTTCAATAAGCGGATGGTGAGTTATTAATCTGTATTAGCGAGATACCATCTCGTGCTACGCCCCGTGCGACCCATTATTAAGGATACTTCACACAAGGGCTTATAATCCCTTTCTGTGAAAAATACATTGCTGGCCCTGGTCATGGGTATCTTTCTTACTGGTTGCACACCTAAACCGACTTCTCCCACGGCATTACCCGATCTCCAACTTGCAACACTAACGCCAACAGCAACGGCTCGTCCAAGCCAAGCTGCCCTTTGGATCAGCCCGGCTGCCCCGGATCTATTGCGACAGGATGCACAGGGTTGGGGTATTCCATTGATATCCACTCCATCTGCGGCGTCGCTAAGTCTTGTAGCTCAAAGTGGTGGGGAAGGGATAGGGAGTCAATGGATCTATGCGCTGGTAGCACCATTCCCCACCGTGACCGATGGCATCACTGCCGACCAGCTTAATCAAGCTTGGATGGGTACGGCTCCGGCCCCGTTTTCCGGGAGGCCATTATTAATGGCGGATTCCACCCTGGTGGCGTTTACCGAGCTTTGGGGTCCGCCTGCTTCCGGTGCCGTTCAAATTGCTCCCGCCGACCAGTTATTGGATGATGCCTGGAAGAACCTGCCTTCATGGGCCATTGTCCCGTTCGAGTCGCTTGATCCGAAATGGAAAGTTTTAACGATCGACGGTCAATCTCCCATCCGTAAGGATTTCAATCCGGCCGGCTATCCACTTCAAGTTTTCTTTAACCTTCAACCACAAAGTTTAATGCCTTCCGGGATAACCATGCCTGCAACCAACCGCGACCCTTCCAAGTTGACAACGGTGATACTGACCGGCACAACTTCGCTGGTGCGAGAGATCGCCTATCAAATGGAAGTCAAAGGCATTGATTATCCGGCCACGGATATTGGCGACTTGCTTCGCCAGGCTGACATCCTGCATGTCAGCAACAAGACGTCTTTCGACCCTAATTGCCCGCCTCCGAATCCGGTCGAGAACCGATTCTATTGTAGTGATCCGCGTTATCTCGGTCTGCTCCTTGACGTTGGCGTGAAAGTGGTCGAGTTGACAGGCCCTCACATTTTGGATAACGGCACGGGTTCGTTCTTATATACGCTGAACTTATATAAACAAAATAATATTCAATATTACGGCGGGGGCGCGAATCTCGCAGAAGCACGCCGACCGCTTTTAATCGAGAATCATGGAAATAAAATCGCCTTTATCGGTTGCAATGCCGGTGAACCGCCTCAGCCTGTTGCGACGGTCAATTCGCCCGGAGCGAATCCGTGCGACTATATCCAGCTCGCGGCTCAGATCCACCAGCTGCGCTCACAAGGTTATTTGCCGATCGTCACATTTCAATACAAAGAAGGTTATTCGCCGCAGGTGATGCCATGGCAATCGAATGATTTTCAAAAAGC
>CAZPCR010000435.1:0-3013 GCA_964585035.1 uncultured Anaerolineaceae bacterium | reverse complement strand
CGATTTGACTCTGGCCGAGGAGAAATTAGGTTATAGTCCATCGATAAAATTGGAGAACGGTTTGCGTCTAACACTCCAACGTGATCCAAGATTCAAATAATCAGGTCCTCAGGATGGCAGGCTGGAAATTTTGAAGTTTAGCCGCATGCAAGGTATTTAATACAAAATATTGAACCATGTCGATCATTCCTCGCGAATTTTATGACCGGCCCACATTGATCGTTGCGCGCGAACTCATCGGTTCACGCCTGGTCAGGATCCTGGACGGACAGAGGCTTGCCGGTCTTATTACCGAGACGGAGGCATACATCGGTGGAAAAGACCTGGCTTGTCATGCCAAAGCCGGGCGGACGGCGCGCACTGCCGTTATGTACGGTCCGCCGGGACACGCCTATGTTTACTTTACGTATGGTAACCATTGGATGTTGAACGTAGTCACTCAGCGCGAAGGATTTCCGGCGGCCGTGCTTTTGCGGGCCATCCAGCTGGTGGAAGGTGTGGAGGTCATGTCCAGGCGCAGGAGCGGACGCGATACCTTCGGCCCCGGCAAATTGACACAGGCCATGAGTATCACCAAAAATGAGAACGGCATCGATCTGACAAACGCAGGTTCGGGCCTGTGGATCGAATCGGCGCCGTATGTTCCGAATTCGTTCGTGACGAAAGGCCCGCGTGTGGGTTTAAATACTGTGCCGGAGCCGTGGAAATCAAAGCCCTGGCGGTTTTTAGTCAAAGGTTGGAGTCTGGAGACCGGTTCTTAGTTGACTGGGTTTATACTCTCTACTTACTGCTCTCCTATCTCTTAACTAATCTCTATTATCTGATCTCTGTTCTCTACTTGGAGGAGCTATGGGTTTACTGGACGGTAAAACAGCATTGATATTCGGTTTGGCGAATGAACGTTCCATCGCCTGGGGCATCACACAGGCCATGCATCGGGAAGGCGCAAAGATCGGCATCAGTTACGCAGGCGAAATGCTGGAACGCAGGGTCAAACCTCTCGCCGAGCAGATCGGTTGTAAATGGGTGGAAGAATGCGACGTGACGAAAGATGATCAGATCGACTCCATTGCTGCGAAGGCCAAAAAGGATTTTGGTCAGGTGGATGTGGTGGTGCATTCGATCGCTTTTGCAGGCCGCGATGAATTAACCGGTCCCTATTACAACACTAGCCGCGAAGGTTTTAAGAACGCCATGGATATCAGCGTGTTCTCTTTTGTAGCGTTGGCCAGGGCTTTTCGCCCGGTGCTCCGCCCCGGCGCTTCTCTGCTCTGTATGACCTATTACGGTTCGGTAAAGGTGGCTCCGCATTACAATGTGATGGGCGTCGCCAAGGCCGCACTGGAATCCAGCACACGCTACCTGGCGTATGACCTCGGTCCGGAGAAAATACGCGTCAATGCAATTTCTGCCGGTCCGATCCGCACCCTGGCGGCGGCGGGTGTGGGCGGCTTCCGCGATATGTATAAGCAATTCGCGGATGTGGCTCCTCTGCGTGAGAATATAACCATCGAAGATGTGGGCAATGCGGCAGTATTCCTGGCGTCTGACATGTCCAGCCGCATCACCGGTGAGGTGCTTTATGTTGACTCAGGTTTCAACGCCGTAGGCGTGCAGATGAATATGGATCAGAAAGAAAGCAGCGGATAGACTGCCTTTTGGATGGGGTTCGGTGGGCGGACGCAAGTCCGCCCATTTCGTTTCTAAGGTAGAATTATTACAATATGTTTAAGCGTAGTTCCACAACAACTGAGACCCCCTCAACCGTCCAGGCCGTCGAGCGGATAACCTCCGTGCTTGGTGCCGGAGTGATCTGGCACGGCTCCATCACCGGCTCGGGTGGCGTCCGCATCGAAGGTGCTTTTGAGGGCGAGATCGCCCTGCGCGGCATGCTGGTGGTGGGCGAAACCGGGCGCGTTACCTGCGACAACGTACGCGCCAACAATGTCATTGTAGCGGGCGCCGTGCGCGGCAATATCACAACACAAAAACTGGAGATCCGCGGCACGGGACGCGTGTGGGGTGACGTGGTCACAACTGCTTTTGTGACGGATGAAGGCGCATTTCTGCGCGGCCAGATCCGCATGGAAGAAACGGTCGAGCTGGGTATCGAGCCGACGCCGGAGACTACACAGACCGAAGCTGCCGTGGCTGAAGCCATCTCCCAGACGCCCGTTCCCACTCCGCCTTTGCCAAAACCCGCAATTGGCACCAATAATGCCAGGAAAAAAAAGAGCGCGACCTAACCGGGAGAAGACCCTGAAGGCCTATATAACCTTTGGGGTCTTTTTACGAAGATGAGAATCCTTGACCTGAAAATCGAAACACTGCGACAGGCCCCCTCCAATGCACGTTCGGAGGGTTTTGCCTTCCTTGTACGCGCCGGTTATTTGACGCGCGACAACAAATTGACGCTATTAGGCAAACAGGCGTTGTTGCGCTTACAAGAACTGGCAAAGGCCGGCCCTGATCTTTTTGCCCGGCTTGGCCTGGCTGTTATTCGAACGGAAGGGGGGGAGAGCTTCTTTGAAATATCATCGGGAAACGTTGAGATCCTGCATTGTCCGGCCTGTCATTACGCGGAGCGGACTGAAACCGCTCGATCCAGGAAACAAGCCCTGCCTGCCGAATCTTCCTTGCCGCTTGAAAAGGTTTCGACGCCCGGTTGCAATACAATAGAGTCACTGGTAAATTTTCTGGGTATTCCCAGGGAAAAAACCGCCAAGGCATTGATGTTTACACATTTGTCGGATAATAAATTCATCTTTGTCGTTCTGCGTGGGGATATGCAGCTCAGCGAAGTGAAATTGAAAAAATTGACGGGTGAAGTTCGGCTGGCAACAACAATTGAAATCGAAAATTCAAACGCAGCAGCCGGATACGCATCCCCAATCGGCCTAAAGAACGCCTTGATCGTCGTGGATGATCTCATTCCGGTTTCGTTCAACCTGGCGGCGGGCGCCAATGAACCGGGCTACCACTTTAAAAACGAAAACTATGGACGTGATTACAC
>CAZPCR010000434.1:0-3029 GCA_964585035.1 uncultured Anaerolineaceae bacterium | reverse complement strand
ACACATTTCAGAACCGGCATCCCACCCGGGTACCACTTTATACCGTTTATCCAAAAGGGTATCGTTGACAAGTACGCTTTCACCTGTAAGAAAAACGTGGCTTTTAATTCCTCCACTAGTTAGAAATTCATCCAATTTCATTTCATTTTGAACAATCTGGCCTTGCGAACCTCCGAAACCAAAGACTGAAGATTCCGTCTTATCACCTGCGAGCATAACAATGGCCAACTCGTATGCGAAATACTGCGCCAATAAGTCAGCCGTGATTTGGGCTACATTTTTTTTATCGTTGAGTACGATCACTTGTTGGACTACTTCATGGATCAAACCTAAATTTCTGGCCCGCGCCTCGGCCTCTTCACGCAGCCGCCCATATTCGATCAATCCCGCCACGTGGTTGGCGATAACTACCATCAGGTGTTCATCATATTGACTGAACGCGTCGGGTCTGGCGCTTTCAAGTTCGAGCAAGCCTATGGTTTGACGATGATATTTCAGTGGAACGATCAAGGCGGACCGTGCGCCTGCTGAAACCGGTTTAAATTCAGGCACCGATTCGCTTGTCCGCAGGATGCGGCCTTTAAGGAACGGCAATATATGATGTCCCACCAGGGATGTCGTCCGTGAACTGAATTTTCCGTCGCGGTTCCGGAATTCACGCACTAACCTGCCATCCGTGGAAGGGATGTACAGTCCAATGAGTTCGGTGCCGAAAGACCGGGCAAGATGGCCAAACATCCGCCGTGCAATCTGGTCGATATTCTGAGCGGAAGAAATCGTCAATGTAAAATCATTAAGCATGGCCAGGCGGCCGAGGTGCCGCGTTAGTTCATTGAACGTGACGATGACTTCAACCGATTGGGAAACTTGTTTTGCCAGTTCCCTAAATTTTTTCATTTCAAGTGGGAGGAATTCTTCCTGTCCCCACAAAGCGACTGCGCCGATCAATCGTTGGCCTATGACCAGCGGAACGCAAGTCCATATTAAAGTTGATTTACGTACTGGGTTGGGAAGTTCCTGCCATTCAGGCTGGTCGCTTTTTACAGCCAGGTCGGCTAGAGTTCGATTCAATCGGCGAAGGATCTTGTTTGTCTCAATGGACATCGAAAGCTCGGAAACGCGCGAATCGTTCCATTGGGCAGCGACTTCGAGCACATCTCCACTGCGAATGGCCAGCCAGGCGCCTTGTGGTTTCGCTTCATGGACAAAATTGGAAAGCACTCGGTCAAGTGCGCGCGGCATATCGTATGCCAGTTCGGTTTGCAGATCAGGCAGGAAGTTTTCTTCCATACCATCAGGTACCTGCGACTTCATAATCCCCGCTACCATATTCCAGGTGTGTCGTTCTGTTGCATTTTGATGGTTTGCGCCAACCAAGAGCAATTGAGATTGTTCCATAAGTGGAAAAGCGTATAAACGCAGAACATCCAGTCGGATATTTTCAGGCAGGGTAAAGAACTTAATATCCCCTCCATGCAGTGCATCCTCAAGCCACTTGGTTATTTCATCCCGGCCCATGTACTTCGTTAGTACATTTTGCTTTGATTTTTGTAGGCCATGCGCAGCTTCTATAAACCAACCGCCTTTCTCGCAGTCGGTAAAAACCGCCCACATAGCACCGGTTATATCGCAGGCTTCTTTTAGGTGAGATTCTAAATTTCTGATCATTATGCGCAGTTTTCAACCAAAATTATACAACACGACCGAATTGTAAAATAGTATATATATTGACCAGTTTAACTGTTATCCATTTGCATTTTGGAAACAGAAAATTTTGAATGAAATCAAATCCCAAAAATGGTTAATCTCGGAAATGGCTAATCGCATTTACAAAATCAATGACTATGCGCAAGGCGTTTTGTAGTTTTATCCTTTATTATAGAGTTTATCTTTCTGATAATAATATCAACGAAACCCATCATTAAATAAAAACCGCAGTCAGAGGGTTTCGTTGATAAGGATATAAAGAACATTTCCAGCTTGGCCCCTGCGATAAACACCTTTTTTATTCTGTAATCACACCTGTGAACTCCTTATTCCTATTTCCATAATCGTCTAAAAGTACCCCTATGTTGGACCTGGGAAGTTCTGGAAATAGCCGATGGTAAAATAACCTTACATGCCAAATCTAATTGTTATCGGAGGTGGGCTGGCTGGTTGTGAAGCTGCTTGGCAAGCGGCGGAACGAGGTATGGATGTCGATCTTTATGAAATGCGTCCTTCACGTACCACAGGTGCGCATGAGACTGATTATTTAGCCGAGCTTGTATGTTCCAACTCTCTCGGCTCCAAGCTGCCAGATAGGGCCTCCGGAATTTTAAAGAATGAGCTGCACCGACTCGGATCATTACTCTTGGAATGTGCCGAATCATGTGCGTTACCCGCAGGGGCGGCATTGGCCGTGGATCGGCAGGTCTTTGCCAGGAAAGTTACGGAACGGATTCAAAACCATCAACATATAAGGGTTATCCGGAGTGAAGTTACAGAAATTCCGGAGGAACTTTGTATCATCGCATCAGGCCCATTGACATCGCCATCGCTGTCCCGAAAAATAGCGGAGCTAAGCGGTGAGGAACAATTATATTTTTTCGATGCCATTGCACCTATCGTTTCATACGAGACGATAAATATGCAGCGCGCATTCCGCGCATCCCGGTACGACCAGGCCGGCCAGGATCCTGGCGATTATATAAACTGTCCTTTTATAAAAGAGGAATATTATGCATTTGTTGAAACCTTGCTACATGCCGTACGGATCGAATTACGCACTTTTGAAAATACCATTAAGAACGGTGTAAAAGCCGGGCAATTTTTCGAAGGATGTTTACCAGTTGAAATTATTGCAGAACGCGGTCGGGATTCCCTCGCCTTTGGCCCTATGCGACCCATCGGATTAAAAGACCCGCGCACTGGAAAACGTCCTTTTGCGGTCATCCAACTCCGGCAGGACAACCTCGTAGGGGACCTTTTTAATATGGTTGGTTTTCAAACCAATCTGAAGTATCAAGAACAAAAGCGCGTATTTAGCC
>CAZPCR010000433.1:0-3030 GCA_964585035.1 uncultured Anaerolineaceae bacterium | reverse complement strand
TCTCTCCGCGCAGGACTTAACCGGCGGAAGGAAAATCGCAGGCACCGGCACGATCAACCTGGACGGAACCGTTGGGCCCATCGGGGGCGTAAAGCAAAAAGTTGCCGCGGCGGAAGCAACCGGCGCCCGTTACTTTTTATGTCCCGTTGATAATTACGCCGATGCAGTTTCCGTGGCAAAGACCATTAAAGTGATCAAGGTCGCGACCGTACAGGATGCACTTGACTTTCTGCGCAGCCTGCCAGCGCAATAGCCTTTGTGCCCAAGAGGATTAGCCAGTTTGGTGAACGGGCCATATCCCGAAATCAGACCTTTATACTACTCGCTTTTTCTAGGAAAGGATGCTTGCGCGCCGTATAATCGGGCAAACTCAAATAGAGGAGATTTTATTATGGCAAATGTAGAGACAAGCATCAGTATTAATAAACCGGTCGAAAAGGTCTTCGATTTCCTAACCAACCTGCAAAACCAGAAGGCACTGAATTCGAGCATCACCGACGTTGTAATTAGCGGCAAGGTGGCAGTCGGTACGCGCTACAAGATCAAAGGCACGGTCATGGGACGCACCTTTGAATCTGAAAACGAAATTGTGGCAATCGAGCCGAATAGCAAATTCAGCGTCAAGACCCTCGCCGCCCCGCCCGCCTCGGATGTGACGAATGTTTACACACTGGAGAAGGAAGGCAGCGGCACAAAATTACACTTATCCATGGATGCCGTAGTATTCCCCGGGACGGAGAACCTGGTGATCCCCCAACTCAGAGCAGGCCTCGATACTGCACTCGGCTTAATAAAAAAAGCAGTAGAAGGTTGATAGGCCAACCCTCCCGAATACAAGCGGGAGGGTTTTTAATTTAAAGAATACAGAAACTAGCGAAACCAGGCCTATAAATTAATCAGAGATTAATTGAAAGTGGCAAGCTCTTGGCTTACCAAGAAGCAGTAAAATACATTACATGACTCATTATCGCAACGTACTTTGGATTTTACTCATAGCTATGCTTGCCTCCTGCTCAACCCCAACCCCGGTATCCACTCCCACAAGCCTGCCGACTGAAACGGTAGTTCCGCCCACATCCACGCCGCAGCCAACCGCCACGGCAACCCCCGTCCCTGCGCCGGCGCGCGCACAATACACAATGAACGTGGTACTTGATTACGCGGGCAAATCGGTTACGGTGGATGAGACCATCGTTTATCCAAACCACACCGGCCATGTCTTGAACGACCTTATGCTGGCGGTCGAGCCTGACCTCTGGCCGAATTGCTTCACGCTTAAAGGCCTCAACCTAAACGGAACGGCCGTAGCCAATTACACACTCGACGGACAAAAATTATCGTTTGCCTTACCCGCTGTTTTCCAACCCGAGACGACGGTAACGATTAGGATACAATACAACCTGCTTCTCCCCAGAATCATACCCACCGACCCAAATCTCACCCGTCCCCAAATTTTTGGATACACTCCAAATCAAATAAATCTTACAGATTGGTATCCATTTGTCGTCCCGAATATTGGGGGCCAATGGGTGCTGCATGATCCCTGGTATTACGGCGAACATCTTGTGTATGATGCGGCAGATTACATCGTCAACCTTAAGCCTGCCGACCCGGCGACGAGTCCTGTAATAGCTTCCAGCGGCGCGCCCAGCCAGAACGGCGAGTGGACAAAATATACACTTACTTCTGGACGGACATTCGCGATTTCGGCCAGTACCGAGTTTTTGACGTCAAGCGCTCAGGTCGGGAATGTGACGGTAACCAGTTACTATTTCAATCTGTATCAGGGCTCCGGCAAGGCGGTCCTCAATGCTGCCGCAGAAGCCCTACAAATCTATAGCCAGCGATACGGCCCATATTCACATCAAACTTTGGCTCTTGTCTGGGGTACGGACGGCATGGAATTCTCGGCCTTTGTACTTATTCCTCAGGGTTATTATAATTTTTATGATGGTACATTAAATAATTATCTGATCGATGTGACAGTTCACGAGACCGCACATCAGTGGTGGTTTGAACAGGTTGCGGACGATCAAGCAGAACAGCCCTGGCTCGACGAAGCGCTGGCCACTTATAGTGAACATGTCTTTTATGAGACTGCTTCCCCATCCTCTTTGAAATCGTGGTGGTGGCCAGTTCGTGTCGATTTCTATCAACCCCAGGGCTGGGTGGACATCCCGATCTATGCCGGCGGCGGATTCCGTCCTTACACGAATTCCGTTTATTTACGCGGCGTGCATTTCCTCGACGATCTGCGGACTCGCATCGGGGACGCAGCCTTCTTTGGTTTTCTCCAGGATTACCTGGTCAAAGAGAACGGCAAGATCGCTACAAGCGCCGATTTCTTCCACATCCTCAGCCAGCATACGACGACCGATTATTCAGACATCGTCCGTAAGTATTTCCAGAACTCGTATTGATGTAAAAATATTCCACCATAAAACGCATCCCAGATGTATAACGTTGAAGAGAAAACATCGATGAAATTAAGCCGGCGGAGTTTATTTAGACTCTGCGTAATATTTGTTATCTGTGGAATGATTTTCTCCGGCTGCGCGCCTGCCCCCTCCCAGCAATCCGGTCCGGGTTTCGTGCTGGTAACCCTCGATCCGAACTCAACCGTCACCGCAACCCCTTTTCAACCTGCGCCTGCGACCGCTACCGCCATCCCAAGCGCCACCAAGATTCCGACCGCAACTAAAAACCCGACGGAGACTCCCCTACCGAAAGCAACCGATACCTTTACGCCTCCTGCTCCAACCGCTACAGCCGTGCCCGCAGCGACTCTTTCACAGGTCACACCCGCGCCCCCGGCCAGCACGCGGACTTTATATACGTTCTATCTCTCCATTAATTATGCCGGTAAAGCAGCTGCTGTTAACGAAACGATCCGTTACGCAAATACGACCGGCCAGAGTCTTGCAAGCGTAGTTATGGCTGTCGAACCGAACCTGTGGGCGAATTGTTTTTCACTCAGCGCCATAAGCCAGGATGGCACAGCAGTTACGAATTACACTCTCGACGGTCAAC
>CAZPCR010000432.1:0-3032 GCA_964585035.1 uncultured Anaerolineaceae bacterium | reverse complement strand
ACCCAATTCCCGGAACCGACGGTCATACCCAGGGAAACTGCCAATGAAGTCGCCAGATATCCGCCAGCCAGGAAACCGGCGATCAGGATGGCCAAGCCCTCCAACACAATCGCCAGGAAGGCGCCGATGATCCCTGCGAGGATGGCGATCAACAGGATCACCAATTCAGGCTGGTTGTGCATAAACATCGTGGCGAATGTTAGCCCGGCAATAAACCCAGCTACGGCCACAAAAATCCAGAAAGCACGCCTCCCAAATAGCAAGAGGACGATACCTAAAGCCAGTGTCAAAAAAGCGGAAATTGTCATTCTAAACTCCTTTTCTGTTTTATATTTATAACTCTATAGTGCTTTGGCTTCGTTTGGCATGGAAGTAATCCATTTATTCTTTGAGTTTCGATTTTATCCATTGTCATCACCCGAGTGTCGACGTGCATGAGAGCTGGCAATGATGGCGTGGACCCTATGTCGGCGGAATGGATGCAAAATGGCGGAGTGCCGATGAAGGGCGGTTGCATAAGTTAATGTAATAATTGTTGTCTCACGGGCAAATATTCCTGTCGGGGTTCGTCCCTTACAGGCATATATACCTGACTTGGTTCTTCTTTTAAAGGCATATCCTGGACAATTAACAGCGGCACTTTGCCGTACAGGATAAAATTATTGACCACACTGCCATATGGCCACTGGTTATTTCCCGAATAACCATGTGCGCTGAATGCCACCATGTCAATTTGTTCCCTTTCCACGAGTTCATGAAGAGCCAAGGTTACATTGTCACTGATGATCAGGTGGGTATTTATATCGATGTCAGCCAGGGATGAATGCAATTGCACTTGATTGAGGTAATGAAGTGCTTCATCTCGATTGCGCGTTACAATTCTATTGGATAAATCGATATCCTCCTGATCGGGAGGTAAATGGCGGGACAATTCTGTAGTTTTCACCACATGTGCAATTTGAATTTGTGATTTGTGAAAACGGGCCAGGAGTGCGATTATGGGTAACACATTTTCTGCCCGCCAGGAACAATCCAGCGGCACCAAAATCCGCCTGTATGGTTTTTCTTCAATTCGAGGGGCACGCACGATGAGCACGGAGGTAGGTGCGCTGAGTATGATTTTATTCGTGATACTGCTGGTTCCCCATTTTCTCAACCCGTTCTGACCATGACTGCTCAGGACGACCAATTTCATATCCTGACTTTGAGCAAATTTTGTAATCGATTCAGCCACCGGTCCTTCCAGAACAATTGTCTCTGTCTGCAAGCTCGATTTTTGAAGGCGATCACTCATTCTTTCGAGATACAGCTTAGCTTCCATTTTCTTGATTTGCCAGTTCAATAGGTCAAAGACTTGCGTTGAAGGATCCACTCGATCCCTTTCCAGGATGTGCAACAGCATGATTTTTGCATTGAAAGCCTGGCTGATTGCAGCTGCTTGTGGTACGGCGCTTTCGGCATACGGGGAACCATCCAATGGTACGAGAATAGGATCGAACATGGTTAATCCTTTCCATTCTTTGACACCGGGTAAAACCGCATGAATTATTATTATTGATGGTTTGTTGTCAAAGAAATATGCGTAGTTACCGATTTTCTTCCAAAGCCATAATTGCTTAAGCACTTATGACTCGTCCACGAATACCAATTTCCCACTTCCGCCATATTGTGGTTATGCTCTTCATAATCCGCCGGACTTATTACTTGATTTAATTAGAGAGGCGTTATGTACGCGCGAATAAATGCATCAACATTTTATTTTAAAATGAAACCTCCCCAACCGCATCCACCGATTAGGGAGTGTTTCTCTCGTCCACTTGGGGGATATCAGGTGAGTCAGTCGAGTGTGCGCGTCTTTAAGCTGGGTCACCGATTCTTATCAAGCGTTCTTCCGGTAGTTATTTGGTGAGGGTAGTTTTCGCCTTCTTCAGATTGGCTTCAAAGGCCGTCACGCGTTTATCGATCTCGGTTTCGGCTTGCTGGCGCGTGTAGCCATATTTTTCCTGAAGGACACCGGTTAAGGAGTCATACTTACCAGCGACTCGTGTGAGATCGTCGTCGGTTAGTTTGCCCCACCATGATTTGGCCTCGCCCCGCATTTGTTTCCACTGGCCTTCCAAAATATCTTTGTTCATAGATTTCTCCTTAGGTTATTTAGGGTAGTTGTCCGGATCTTAACCTGCGTCCGGGACACCAAGGTTTTATGCGACGCAGTGCATTCTCTGGGTTGGACCGCGGCCATAAACGCGGTTCATGAACTTATCCTACAATAAAATCTCCCTTGCCGCATCCATCGTTTGGGGTGTTCAATTGTCCGCCACTTGGGGGAGAGATCAATGATGCCCGTAGGACGCAAAACCATATCCTGCGGGTCCCTGTGCAGGACTATTACCATTTGGAAGAGAAGTGTGAACTTTGGCCATACCTTAATAATTTATCGCTGAGAGACTTGTGTTTATACTTTGTCTTGCAATAAATTTCAGCTTCCCAATGTTATACTTCTTTTATGATCGTTGATAATAATTCGGCTGTAGCTTTCAGCGGGGAATCTTTGCAGCTCAACAACTATGCGCGAACCTATCAGGGAAAGTAGAGGCAGGATGGAAAAGGTGCGGGATGTTGTCGTCGCCGGTCACATCTGCCTGGACATTATCCCTGGCATGCAGGCGGTTCCTAAAGACGGATTCCAGGAGGCCTTCCAGCCGGGGCGGTTGATCGAGGTTGGGGTGGCGGCGTTAAGTACCGGTGGGCCGGTTTCCAACACCGGATTGGCACTGCACCGCCTTGGGATTCCCACCCGGTTAATCTGCAAGGTCGGTGCTGACGCCTTTGGGCGGATCCTGCGGGAGCTGATCGACTCTTATGGACCTACCTTGTCAGAGGGCATCCTGGTAGATACAAAGACAACTACCTCCTACTCGATAATTGTCAGCCCACCGGATGTAGACCGCATTGTCCTGAACAACCCGGCGGCCAACCACACCTTCAGCGCCGATGATGTTGATTATCAGCTGGTCCGCCAGGCCGCCCTG
>CAZPCR010000431.1:0-3037 GCA_964585035.1 uncultured Anaerolineaceae bacterium | reverse complement strand
AATATACGGCAACCCTTCATTTGGAAAAAGGCGACATCCTGATCCAGTTATACCCGGATAAAGCTCCGCTGGCAGTGAATTCATTTGTCTTTCTCGCACGGAAGGGATGGTTCGACGGCATGACCTTTCAGCGCGTGATCCCCGGTTATCTGGCTCAAACCGGCGATCCAAGCGGGACGGGTCTGGGCGGGCCGGGTTATTTCTTCAAGAATGAAATCACCACTGCCCTCGAATTCAACAAACCCGGAGTGGTGGGCATGGCGAATTCAGGCCCGGATACAAACGGTAGTCAGTTCTTCATTACCTACGCCCCGGCCCCTGACCTGGATGGTCAGTTCACCGTTTTCGGTCAGGTCATCAAAGGCATGGATGTTGTTGAAGGCCTGACGCCCCGTGACCCGTCACAGTCAGATACTCTCCCCCCCGGTGATAAGGTCATCAGCGTGACCATCGAGGAGAAATAATGGAGAACCGAGGCAGGGATTGGCGGACGGTCCTGGTCGGCATATCCGGCCTCGTTGGCGCTTTGTCCGCATTTATATTTGCCGCTTTGATTATCGTTTTTACGATCATTGGACTGATTGACCCGGGTTCTGCAAAAAATAGTCAAACCACATTGCAGGATGTCGTTATCGCCAGCGGAATTACGCTTATCGGTGTGGTGTTTATTCCATCCGTTTATTACAGTGTTCAACGGTTGCTCGGCAAAGAAATACCGCAGGCAGCTCCAAAGGTTTTGAAGATCTGGCAAGCCTTCCTTCTGCTGCTTTTATGGGCCGGCGCAGCAGTACTGGCACAGCTTCTTGTCGGTAACGATGTTTTGAAGTGGTTCACACCGCCCTTATATCTGTTGGCTATAGGAATACCGGTTTATTTCCTGGTCCGCCTGGCAAGCGGCGGATTGAATCCAGGCTCCCGTCAGCGTGTTTGGGGTGTCGTGGCGACCAGCATCGCTTTGGGTTCGACGTTTGCAATCCTCATTGAACTGATGCTCGTGATCGTCGGCTTGTTGGTTGTTGCGGCCTACATCGGTCTACATCCGGAATTGCTGGCTGCCGCCAGGCAAATCACAGACCAGATTACAAATGCTTCAAACATCGATACCGTACTGAATGAAGTGGAACCCTGGGTTAATAATCCGGTGGCAATCCTGCTCGCCCTTCTTTTCTTCTCCGGGTTTGCACCGATCATCGAAGAAACCGCCAAGTCCCTTGCGGTATGGACCGTTTTCGATCGTCTTGATTCACCTGCCCAGGGGTTTGTGATCGGAGCATTAAGCGGTGCAGGCTTTGGTCTGGTCGAAAGTTTGCTGGCCTCGGCTACACCTGATTCAAGCTGGGCCTCCACCCTGCTGGTGCGCGGTGGCAGCACGATGATGCATATAATCACCGCCAGTCTTACCGGTTGGGGAATAGCATCCTTCCATTCCGGCAGCCGGCGGATCGTGAACGTGATCAGGATGTATGCCGTGGCAATGTTATTGCACGGGTTGTGGAATGCATCCGTCATTTTGATCGCGTTCGGCAGCCTGCGAACCTCGATCGATACTGGTTCCCTGGACCCAATCGGAACGGTATTGGTCTTCTCCGGTGTTTCCATCCTGATCATTTTATGTATCGCGATCCCGCTGGCTTTGGGGATCATCAATAAGCGATTACGAACGGCAATTCCAATTGTCAACACCGGCATTTTGGAAACCTTACCCAATCTACCTCCACCTGACCTGATTGATGAAAAAAGGAACGGGGTACAATAACTTCATGGCGATCAACACAACTTCATCCACTGCCCGCGACGGAGATATTGCCGAACTGGTTGGTTTGGGGCATAAACATTTCATCATTACACTCAAAGCCGGGACGAAATTCGAGACTCATCGGGGTGTCCTTCTGCACGATGACCTCATAGACAAACCCTGGGGGACGCAGGTCTTTAGTCATATGGGCTCGCCGTTCTTCCTGCTCCAGCCGTCGCTGGCAGATCTGTTAACAGACCTGCCGCGTTCAACCCAGATACTTTATCCCAAGGATATCGGCTTTATATTAATAACGATGGGCATCGGCCCGGGTAAGAAAGTCATCGAAGCTGGGACCGGTTCAGGCTCGATGACGATCGCATTGGCATACGCCGTGAGCACGGAAGGACATGTATTTTCCTATGAGATCCGCCCGGATATGCAAAATCTGGCGAAGAAAAACCTGGAGCGGGTTGGGCTGGCCTCGCGCGTGGAGTTCAAGCTGCGCGACCTCCAGGCGGGCTGTGATGAGACCGATGGAGATGCCTTCTTCCTCGACCTGCCGAATCCGTTCGACTATATACCGCAGGTGCGTGCTGCCTTGAAACCCGGTGGATTTGTTTGCAGCTTGCTGCCTACCGTCAACCAGGTGGAGCAATTGCTGGTTGCATTAAGGCGCGAGCGTTTCGCCTTCATCGAGGTTTGTGAGGTTCTGGTACGTTATTACAAAGCGGAGCCCACCCGCTTTCGTCCCACTGACCGGATGGTGGCGCATACCGGCTATTTGATCTTCGCACGCAGGATCGAACCGAGCGAAGATCCGCGTGGAAAAGAACTATCCGAAGAGCTGGGAGCTGCTTATATTAATGAATAACCCTTATGGATATCCTTTTAGTGTTGAAAATAAATAAATACAAAGGAGATAACACTTATGCGCAGAGGTTTTGGTCGCCCACTTCGATCCGGGTTTGCCGGTAATATTCCGCCCCTGCTCCAACACGCCAACCAGTTGTTGTCCACAGGGAATTATTCAGAGGCAGCCAGTGCCTTCGAACAATTAGGCCGTGCAGCCGAAGCGCGCGGCGGACCCCGTGCACCTTTCTTTTATATACAGGCCGGACGCGCTCACATACTCGGCAGGCAGATAGCCCCGGGACTGGAATATCTTCAGCGCGGACTGGGCTTGTTCGCGGTGCGCGGCCAGGCGGGTAAAGTCTTCAATGTGGGCAATCGCATCGTTGGCGAATTAAACCAGCGCGGACTGGTCAAGGAAGCCCAACAAGTCAGCTCATACATCAAAAG
>CAZPCR010000430.1:0-3046 GCA_964585035.1 uncultured Anaerolineaceae bacterium | reverse complement strand
GCCACGGCCAGATGCCAGAGCATGAATTGGCCAATGTGATGCACAACTTTAATGCAGGTGAAACCGACATACTGCTCTCCACGACTATCATCGAGTCGGGGTTGGATATACCAAATGCGAATACATTGATCGTGGATCGCGCTGATACTTTTGGACTAGCCCAGCTTTATCAGTTACGGGGAAGAGTGGGCCGAGGTGCCGCGCGCGCTTATGCCTATTTTTTCCGGCATCGAAAACTTGCTCCAACACCTGAAGGACAACAACGACTCGAAGTGATCGCAGAGAATACGCAGCTCGGCGCCGGATATTCGATCGCTATGCGTGATCTTGAAATCCGGGGAGCCGGCGAATTACTGGGGACGCACCAACACGGACATATTCAAGCCGTGGGATTCCATCTTTATACACGTTTGCTGGCTGATGCGGTGCGCCAAATAAGACGAATTGAAAATACAAGGTTAACAGGCGAACAACCCAAACACGAATCCCCTTCAAGCTTAAAAATCAGAATTCCATCATTAAACCAACCTATTTCCATGCCTGTGAACGTAGATATCCCATTGGAAGTTGGGATACCGGTCGAATATATTTCGGACCATGACCTGCGTCTACGCCTTTATCGTCGTATCGCAGATTTACGCGACGAAACCGAGATCGATGCCATGGCGAATGAGTTCAACGACCGTTTCGGTCCTCTTCCCGAACCGGTGCAAAACTTGTTCTATCAAATGCGCGTGAAACTCCGTGCAGAAAAGATTGGCCTCGCTTCGGTTGGATGGGAAACCGACCAGGTAATCCTGCGTTTTCCATCCGGGCCTGATGCAAGGGACGATAAGCGGCTGCCCGACTTGAACCATGACGTCCGAGGCGGAAAAGGTGCTTATTGGTGTAATTTTGGCAAAGACCCCGATTGGAAGGAGAGATTATTAGAAACGCTGAACCTGCTAATAAAGAAATAAATAACCCTTTAATGTACTTCCTTCCGATTTTTATCCCTCTTGGATTCCAAAGGTGGCTTTTCTTTCGTCGGGACACCTGGGATTTTTCGATTTCGATACCCTTCGTAATCCGGTACAAGACGGCTATATTCACTGTCCATTAAAGGGGACGAGATCATAAAATCGGCAGATGCTCGATTACATGCGATCGGAATATTCCATACAGCAGCCATACGCAGGAGAGCTCTGACGTCAGGATCATGCGGCATCGGCTCAAGAGGATCCCAAAAAAAGATAAGAAAATTGATCTCATCGCTGACGATCATTGCACCCACTTGCTGATCCCCACCGAGCGGACCGCTTTGAAGTGTAATGATTTCGAAACCCAACTCACGTTCAAGCATCTCGCCGGTTGTGCCTGTGGCATAAACCTCATGATGCGCAAGGAGGTCGCGATTGAATTTCGCCCATTCCACTAGATCCTGTTTCTTGTTATCATGCGCAACAAGTGCAATCTTTTTATCGGGTTTCATGGTTAGTTTTCTATTCGCCATACAAATGCTCCTATTTTTGTCGTTTATATTATTATAGAGAATATCCAACGCATTTATTACAGCCAAAGATACCCTATTTTATTGTTTTGGAGAAGTAAATGTTTACTCATATAAAAGATTTCATCATTGGCCCATCTTTACCGAGCACTTCCACTGGACAAAGACAACTGAATAAGATCCTGGCATTAGCAGCATTCTCGCCGGACGCACTTTCATCCATTGCGTATGCCAACCAGGAAATTTATCTTGGCTTAATCATAGCCGGAAGTGCAGGACTGGCGTATGCATGGCCGATTGGACTGACGATAACCGGTTTATTGGTCTTAGTGGCTCTTTCTTATTTTCAAACCATTCACGGTTATCCCTCAGGTGGCGGGTCATATATTGTGGCTCGCTCCAATCTTGGCACACTCCCAGGCCTGGTTGCGGCTGCTGCATTATTGTTGGACTATATCCTGAATGCTGCGGTAAGCCTTACAGCAGGTGTCGCCGCAATTGCTTCCGCATTCCCTGGCCTTTGGCCTTATCGTGTAACCCTGGCGCTCGTATTACTGGCCTTCATTACCATAATAAATTTACGGGGCCTACGTGAGACCGGAATAGTGATGGCTGTGCCGGTCTATTTATTCTTAATAACATATTTATCCATGCTGGCTTATGGGGCAGTTCGATTATGGATCGATGGCCCTACTCCCTTAAAAATCGTTACACCTCAAATAGTCGAGCCGCTGACTCTGGTGTTAGTCATGCACGCCTTCGCAACCGGATGTACTGCACTAACCGGCGTCGAGGCCATCAGTAATGGTGTGCCTGCATTTAAAACCCCGCAATCGAAGAATGCCGGGCAGACATTGATCATAATGGCGTTGCTTATGGGAATTCTTTTTGTGGGAAGCATCGGTTTAACGCAATTTATGGGCGTGGTTGCCGGACCTGATGAGACAATTCTATCTGCCCTAGCAAGACGATTATTAGGAAATGGGTTCCTTTACCTGATCATTCAGTTTTCTACTTTACTCATTCTTACTGTTGCTGCAAATACAAGCTTTGCGGATTTTCCGCGCGTAAACGCAATCCTGGCAGGAGACGATTTTGCGCCTCGCCAGCTAAGAGGGTTAGGAGACAGGTTGGTCTTCACAAACGGGATATTAGTTTTGGCGTTTGCAACCGGCGTGCTTATCCTGGTCTTTGGAGGCGACACTCATCTCCTGATCCCTCTTTTTGCAATCGGCGCTTTCCTGGCATTTACCCTGTCCCAAGCAGGTATGGTCGTGCATTGGTTTAGAGAAAAAGGCCGAGGATGGCTGCTCAAGGCAATTTTCAATGGTACAGGAGCACTCGCAACCGGGGCGACCCTTGTTATTGTGGCGTTCAGCAAGTTCACCAGTGGAGCATGGATCACTATTCTATTAATTCCCTTGATCGTTTTTGGTTTTCTCCGCGTCAAGCACCATTATCAGGAGGTCAAACAACAACTTTCCTTACATGGGTTTCCGCCATCTTTGCGACCTGTTAGGCCCGCGAGGGTGGTAATCCCGATTTCAGGTGTGCATC
>CAZPCR010000429.1:0-3056 GCA_964585035.1 uncultured Anaerolineaceae bacterium | reverse complement strand
GTCGCAGCGCCATCTATTCGGCGTTGTTCCTGGTTTTGAACTTTGGGACGGTGGCGGTCTTCTATATTTTGTTGAACGCGCCCTTCATCGCCCTGTCGCAGGTCAGCGTGTATGCGGGCGCCATCATGGTGCTGTTCCTGTTCGTCATCATGCTGTTGGGGACGGAGGTGCTGCCCGACACAAAAGCCTTGCCATGGCAGAGGCCGCTGGCGGTCATCCTGGCAGTGATGCTGGCAGGTGAAGCGATCTACCTGCTCTTAATCCGAAAGGCAGCTGGCGGGCAGATCCCTGCGCCGGTCGAATCGTTCGGCTCTCCGCAAGCGGTTGGCCTGGAATTATTCAAACACTATCTTCTGCCTTTCGAGGTCACATCGGTGCTGCTGCTGATTGCCATGGTGGGCGCCATTGTCCTCACCAAAAAAGAGAAAGGAGGGCAGTAGATGGTACCGGTAACTTATTACGTTGCGCTCTCTGCCATTTTATTTTCCATCGGGGCGTTGGGCGTACTCGTCCGCCGCAACCCGCTGATCATCTTCATGTCCGTCGAGTTGATGCTCAACGCCGCCAACCTGGCTTTCGTAGCCTTTACCCGCTTTTATCAAACACTTAACGGCCAGATCTTTGTGTTCTTTGTAATGACGGTATCCGCCGCCGAGGTGGCCGTAGGTCTGGCGTTGATCGTTACGATCTTCCGCACAAAGCACAGCATCAATATCGATGAGATGAACGGCCTTAAAGGCTAAACCATGACCTTCTTCTATCTTGCTCCCTGGATTGTCTTCCTGCCGGTGATCGGCCTGCTGGTCAATGGATTTGTCGGCCAGCGGTTCAGCGAAAAGGTCATCGGGATCATTGCCAGCCTGGCCTCGGGTCTTCCCTTCCTTATATCCATACTTCTGGCGTATTCCCTGGCCGGTCATTCCGAGGCAGTCCGCTGGTCGGTGGGTGAGTGGATCCATGTGGGTAAACTACAGCTCGACTGGATCTTCCGCGTGGATACGCTGTCGGTTACGATGATGCTGGTCGTTACCGGTGTGGGAACTCTCATCCACATCTACGCCATCGGGTACATGCACGAAGACGTACGCAACAAATCGGACATAAAGCGGTTCCGCCGTTTCTTTGTTTTCCTGAACCTGTTCATTGCCGCCATGCTGATCCTTGTCAGCGGCGACTCGTATCTGATGCTGTTCGTCGGCTGGGAAGGCGTTGGTTTATGCTCCTTCCTCCTGATCGGCTTCTGGTATGAGATGGACACCCTGGGCCGCCCCTCGTGGGCCAACTCCGAGGCAGCCAAAAAGGCCTTTGTTGCCAACCGCATCGGCGACTTCGGCTTTCTGATCGCAGGTTTCCTGATCTTCTGGAGCTTTGGCAGCCTGCAATTCGATGCGGTTTTCAACGCGGTGCGCTCCATCTCCGCCGTCAACTCCCCCCTGATCGTGGCGATCACCTTGTTCATGCTGCTGGGAGTGGCCGGTAAATCGGCGCAGATCCCGCTCTACGTCTGGCTGCCCGATGCGATGGCCGGACCTACACCGGTCTCGGCCCTGATCCATGCCGCGACCATGGTAACGGCGGGCGTATATCTCATCGCTCGTTCGGCGGCACTCTACACGGCTGTGCCTGCCGCCCAGTTCGTTGTGGCAATGGTAGGCGCGGTGACTGCCCTTTTCGCGGCTACGATCGCGGTCGCTCAGTTTGACATGAAAAAAGTGCTGGCCTACTCCACCATCAGCCAGCTTGGATTCATGGTGGCCGGTGTGGGTATGGGCGCCTTCGGGGCGGGCATGTTCCACCTTGTCACACATGCCTTCTTCAAAGCTTTGTTGTTTTTATCGGCCGGTTCCGTCCTGTTGGGCATGGAGCGCGGACATCATTCACTTTCCCATCACCCTGTGAATGAGAACCGGAGCCTGAAGTTGCGAAGCACCCACGAAGCGGGAAAAACTCCGGCAGAACAAGACGCACACCCTGAAGAAGTATTCGACCCTGGCGATATGCGTAACATGGGCGGACTGCGCAAGACCATGCCGGTCACCTTCTGGGTATACGTGATCGGCGCACTGGCTTTGGCAGGCATCTTTCCCTTTGCCGGTTTCTGGTCGAAGGATGAAATCCTGGCGGCTGCCTTCAGCCAGGGGTATACCGTTGTTTACTGGCTGCTTACGATTGCCGCTTTCTTAACTGCCTTCTATATAAGCCGCCAAATATGGATGGTGTTCTTCGGGGAAGCGCGGCATGAAGCCGCGGCAAAAGCGCAGGAGAGTCCCAGGGTGATCACCGTGCCGCTCATGATATTGGCCGCCCTGGCTGTGCTGGGCGGTGCGTTGAACCTGCCTAAAGCGCTGGTGGGAGAAGGCCTGGGAGAAAAACTTTCGGTATGGCTCGGGCAGACTATATCCATCCCGCCCGGTGAATTCATTGGAAGCGTTGCGCTGATATCCACAGGCCTGGCATTATTAGCCATCCTTATCTCCTGGCTCCTTTACGGGCGCGAGCCGCTTAAGGTGGGCGACGCAGACCCTCTCAAGAAATTCCTTGGCCCGGTTTTCACCGGCATGGAACACAAATGGTTTGTGGACGAAGGTTACAAGGCTTTATTCATCGACCGCTACGCGGACATCGCCCGCTTCACGGCAAACGTGATCGACGGCCGGTTCTGGCACGATTGGTTCCATGAGAAGGTGATCGTAGGGACGTATAACTTCCTTTCCAACATTGCGCTGGACCGTTATGTGGACCAACGCGGCATCGACGCGCTTGTCAACGGCGTTGGGAGATGGACTAAGGAAGCCTCGGCATCCGTGCGGCGTCTCCAAAACGGATTTGTCCGCAGTTATGCACTGGCGGTGCTGGTCGGCGTAGTTGCCATGTTGGGATATTTATTATTCAAGTAATTCCTGCTCCAACGGTTGTTTCGCAAAGCGCTCCCCCAGATGGTGGAGCAGCACCGTTGAGCAAGAAAACCGAGGTCAATCATGGAATTTATTCTTCAACCCCTCACGCTCCTGACTTTCTTTCCCCTGGTGGGTGTGGTGGTGCTATTATTCTTGAAG
>CAZPCR010000428.1:0-3078 GCA_964585035.1 uncultured Anaerolineaceae bacterium | reverse complement strand
AGGATGCGATGCAAAAGATCATCCAGCCGCTGAAAGTCTTTTACTAATTTGCTTAAGGCAGGATTGCCGCCATTTCCAGCCGACCGTTCAATTGCCGGCCAGACCTCAGGCTGGTGAGCCATGATGTTACTGCGCAGAGATTGTATTTCTTCCATCACGGGACGGATAATCTCCAAGGCAGAATTTGCCTCTTCGAGGCTGAAATAGTGCGGCTTCATATTTTTATTGCTTCTTGCATAAATCTCTAAACTTTTTTTCCATCATTTACAGAGTAAAAAACAAAAAAATCGGTTAAGATAATTATGCAGTACTCTGTAATAATTGCGAATTCAACTTGATTTATTTATAGCAACTGCCTCTTTCAACTGCGAACCTATGACGAGGCAGACTACCATTAATCCTATCAACACAAGGAGCGGAATTGTCATCGAGCCGGTGCCTGGAGCTTTGAAGGCATCCATACCAAGAATAAAGATGATGCCGGAAATCTGCCCCATCAAAATAACCATGCCGTTTGAGGTCCCCTCCGGAGCGGGATAGGTGATCTCCGCTGCATATTGGAAGCCGATCGGTCCAGCACTCAACAGGAAAAATCCAAAAATGAATGAAAAGACAAGCAACATGGCATAGCCGGTTACATATGTAATACCAGCCAGTCCTAGAGCTGCACCCAGCACAGCGATCAGCAAAAACGGAACGCGCTTGCGATAGCGATCAGAAAGCAAAGGAAGGATGACTGCCCCAAGGATCCCACCGAAGATCATAATGCCGCCGGCATCACCAGCCTGGGTGGCAGAAAAGCCTCTGGGGGAAAGGACTTGCTCGATCCAGGTGGTGATCGCATTAAAAGCGCCCAGTCCGACAAAGAAAATGATCAACAAAATAATAAAGTCACGCTGACGGATCATTTTGTTCAAACCATCCAACACCAATGAGCGGGCTTCCTGGTCAGGCGGGCATGGAGGTGATGGCGGGCGTTCGCGGGCGAATAAAAAGAAGATGATCATTGCCACTGCAGAAGCGATGCCATAAATCATAAGCATACCGGCAAAGCCGGAATGCAGAGTCAGATAAGGTGTAAGCGCCAAGCCAACGAGGATGCCTAGATAGATCGCCAGGGAACCGATGCCGCTAGCAGTTGCACGTTCGTCCATCGGGAACCAGCGTGCCGCAATCGTTGTGACCGCATTGAGGATGAAGGGCTGGCCGATCGCGATCGCGATCTGGGCAACCAATACCCAGGTATAATTCGCTGCGACCAGGCCGCGTACCAACCCAAATACCCCGGTCAATACTGCGCCGATGCCTATCCCTACCCGGAGACCATACGTATCGATCACCCATGAAGCCGGGAAGGAAACGAATATAAAAACAACCATAAAACTCAAGGATAGAAGGCCGATACTTAGATCTGAAACACCATAAAATTTCATCGCATCGGTGGTGACCGCAGCGAACGTAATCCACAAAAGCTGATTTACCGCAATAATTGCCATGAAAGCGAGCAAGACGACCCAGCGATATCCGTACACTTTGAAACCGTTCTGTGTCATTGTATGCCTCCGATGTTTTATTCGCTTGCTAAAACCCCCTCACAGTATACCTCGTTGCGCTGAATTATTTAATTAAGGCATCCTACCTTTGCCCATCTTCGCTTTACTCGACTTTCAGGATTTCGAAAAAATAATGAGCGCAGGGCGTACACCCTGCGCTCATTATTTTTTCGAATACTTCATGCCCAGTAAGATGGCTTTGGAATCAAATGTGGTCTCACTAAATTTTCAGGCTTCGCAGTCGCAAGCTGTTGCTGACTACAAAAACGCTGCTGAAAGCCATCGCACCGGCCGCGATCATGGGGTTCAAGAAGCCAAGCGCAGCGGCGGGGATTAGAATCACATTATAGAAGAAAGCCCAGAAAAGGTTTTGTTTGATGGTCCCAAGCGTCCTGCGCGAAAGAGTAATGGCGCGTGCGACACCGCGCAGGTCACCACTCATCAGGGTTACGGGTGCGGCAGCCATCGCGACATCAGTCCCGGTGCCAATCGCGATGCCTACATCTGCCTGAGCCAACGCCGGCGCGTCATTGATACCATCCCCCACCATGGCAATGACATTTAGAACCTGAGACCCAGGGGTCGCGGACTGCAGCTTCTTAACTTCTGCGGATTTCCCTTCCGGCAGGACCTCTGCAAGGATTAGGTCAATCCCCACTTGTTTTGCTATCGCTTCGGCCGTCTTGCGGTTATCTCCGGTTATCATCGCCACCTTCAGCCGCATGTTGTGCAGTTCCTGAATGGCATCTTGCGATCCACTCTTGACAGTGTCTGCCACCGCAATGACACCAGCAACGTTCCCATCGACGGCAACCAACATAGCAGTCTTGGCTTCCGATTGCAGACGTGCAATCTCGGTTTCGATGCCGTTCAACGAGTAGCCGCGCGACTCCATCATTGGTAGATTCCCTATAACCACGCTTCGTCCCTCGACTATCGCTTCAACACCGTGACCTGCCTCAGCCTTGAAGCCAGATATCTCACTCAAGGTCAAACCACGATTGGTGGCTTCTGCCCAAATGGCTTCGCCAAGCGGATGCTCACTCCCCTTCTCCACGGAGGCCGATAAACATAGCAACTCAGTTTCCATTATACGAGGTGTTGGGACTGCGTCTCTAGATGCTTTATTATTTCCGATCCCGGATCCCGCAATTACGATATCGGTAACCGCTGGTTGTCCCTTCGTAATCGTCCCGGTTTTATCCAAAACGACCACTGAAACCTTACCGAGGCGTTCCAGGGCTTCACTATTACGAAACAACACGCCCAACTCAGCACCTTTCCCAGTACCGACCATGACGGCAGTCGGCGTAGCAAGACCCATCGCACAGGGACAGGCAATGACAAGCACGGCGACCATATCAATCAAGGCAACGGTGAAATTGTGGCCGCCCATGCCCGACGGGACAATGAAATACCAGGCTAAAAAGGTAATCAAGGAAAAGGCAATGACCACCGGAACAAATACTTCCGAAACCCGGTCTGCAAGTTTTTGAATCGAGGCCTTGCTACCCTGGGCATCTTC
>CAZPCR010000427.1:0-3095 GCA_964585035.1 uncultured Anaerolineaceae bacterium | reverse complement strand
CACATGGAAGAGCGTTTGCCAAATCATGCCTCTTTCGCTTTCAAAGGTGTGGATGGAAATTTACTCCTAACAATGCTTGATGCAGCAGGGTTTGCTTGTTCTTCCGGGTCGGCTTGTAAGACGGGTAATCCTGAACCCAGCGATGTAATGTACGCTATTGGTCTAACGCGTGATTGGGGGCTGGGATCGTTGCGTATTACCCTTGGTGCCGGGACGAACACCGGGCATATTGAATCTTTCCTTAATACACTGCCCAAACTTATTGTAAATGCTCGTGCGCTGGCACAAAATTGAGATTTTCTTATTTTTTTCTGGTGAATAAATGACCAAGGTCGTTGTTGCCATGTCTGGAGGTGTCGATTCCTCAGTCGCTGCGGCCCTGTTAAAACAACAGGGTTATGAAGTTACCGGTATGATGCTGCGATTATGGTCCGAGGCCGGAAAGGAGGACTCCAACCGGTGTTGCACACCAGACGCCATGGCATTGGCGCGCCGTGTCGCTGCAATCCTTGAAATTCCTTTTTATGTGATCAATGCTAAAGAAGTCTTCAAAGAAACAGTCGTTCAATACTTCCTGGACGGTTATGCCCGCGGCGAAACTCCGAATCCCTGTTTGATATGTAACCGACAGATCCGCTGGAAGTTTTTACTAGAGCATGCCCTAGCCTTTGGAGCCGATTTTATGGCAACTGGCCATTATGTCCGAATAAAAAATGACGAAAAAGGACAAAAACAGCTTTTGCGGGCAGTTGATCATTCCAAAGACCAGTCATATGTCTTGCACGTTTTAAATCAAGAGAAACTGAGGAAGGCATTGTTTCCCGTCGGGGATTATCCCAAACCTGAAATACGCAGAATTGCCGAGTCATTTGGGTTACCGACTGCCTCCCGTCATGACAGCCAGGATTTGTGTTTTCTGGCAGGAGATGATTATCGCAATTTCCTGCAACGTAATGCCAGAGAACTGTTTAATCCGGGTCAGATTGTTACCAGCGGTGGAGAGGTGCTTGGTGAACATACCGGTTTAGTAAATTACACCATAGGTCAAAGGAAGGGACTGCCTGTCTCATCATCTGTTCCTTTATATGTATTAAGCAAGAATGCATCCACGAACACACTTATTGTTGGAGAACAAACCGAACTCGGCTTGAGAGAATTGGTTGCCAACGACGTCAATTGGGTTTCAGGCGAACCTTTAAACGAATCATTTCGCGCCGAGGTTAAGATCCGCTACACTGCCAAAGAGGCATGTGCCCTGGTAACGCCAATTGAAAATGGGAGCCAGGTTCAGATACTGTTTGACGCGCCGCAAAGAGATATTACAGCGGGTCAGGCGGCCGTTTTTTATCAGGGCGAGGTTCTTATTGGAGGGGGGATTATTCAATGAACTTGCGCACTTGTATCGATGTATATTTCTATTTCTGAGTAAGACCAAATATCTCCATGACACTTCCCTCGATTGTGTTTGGCTTGTTTTTTTCGCTATTGATCGGTTCGTTATTCCACTTGTGGCGGGATGGCGGACTGGGACGATTGGGGCTTTATCTTACTCTCAGTGTTTTGGGATCTGCAGCCGGCCAGTTATTTGGGATTTGGCGTAATTGGGTTTTCTTCCCCATAGGTTCACTAGACCTTGGTTTGGCAGCCCTGGGTAGCTTTGTTTTTCTCGGTATTGGATATTGGCTAAGCCTTGTTAAGTTATATCGTAAAGGCAATTCCGATGATGAGGTATAATTTGGCGCTCGTTATCCCAATCGATAAGGTTAAATAAGATGGCTTTTATCAAAATTCTAGTTGATCTGTTCTTGCACCTCGACACACATCTCAGCGCTGTCATCACACAATACGGCTTTTGGACGTATGGTCTGCTATTTGTTGTCATCTTTATCGAAACGGGACTGGTTGTTGTACCTTTCCTGCCCGGTGACTCATTAATATTTGCGGCAGGGACTTTTGCGTCACTCGGAACATTAAATATCTGGTTATTATTCCTCCTACTCGCCGTCGCTGCAGTCGTTGGGGATACGGTTAACTATTGGATCGGTCATCTTCTCGGCGACCGAGCCTACAAAATCAAGTGGATCAAGAAGGAATATCTCGATCGTACACACGGTTTCTTTGATAAATATGGAAATAAAACGATTTTCCTTGCCAGATTTATACCGATAGTAAGGACTTTTGCTCCGTTTGTAGCTGGTATAGGGAAGATGTCTTATGCGGATTTCTTTTCTTATAACGTTCTTGGCGGAATCTCCTGGGTCGCGCTATTCTCTTTTGCAGGTTATTTCTTTGGAAACATTCCCTTCATCCGAGATCATTTTTCGCTGGTCGTGGTCGCAATCGTTTTGATTTCATTGATTCCGATGGTGGTTGAAGGTTTGAAAGTTCGAAGCGAAGGAAAACGGGCTAAGACGAAATTGTCGGAAACCCCATAGGAAATCGCTATTCAGATTAATAATAAATCTTTAAGCGAGTATTTGAAACAGTGTGAATTTTACGTGGGCCAATTACAAGTTATCCGTTTCGGGAACGGATCCTGCGAAGCGTGATTCAATTTAATTTAGCTGCTTAACCCCACCCTTTTTTTCTCGGACAAGTTTATGAAATGGTTGGCATTACTCTTTGGACTATTTATTATCGCTATCGTTATCCTTGCGGATACGCGACATCTCGGTTTCCTTTATGCTCTCTACAATTTTCCATTCGGTGACAAAATAGGACATTTCTTTTTATTTGGATTGCTGAGCTTGTTCGTAAATCTCAGCATGATCGGCTCTGCTTCAGAACCGAAGGGCCAACCCCCGGTAGAGAATAAAAATAAGATGATTAAAGCAAGCCTAATCCTTGCTGTTTTCGTCGGCCTGGAAGAACTTTCGCAGAGATGGTTTCCCGCTCGTACTTCTGATTTATTCGACCTTTTAGCCAGTTACTTGGGTATTGCCTTCTTTGCATTTTTAGCATTGAAAATAAAGGCAACGCGATCGCTTCAGATATAAACACCTTCACAATTGTTATGGATAGACCCTTTTTATAGTTCGCGGAAATGGGATCGCTTCACGGATGTGTTCGATGCCCGACAGCCAGCCAACAACCCG
>CAZPCR010000426.1:0-3097 GCA_964585035.1 uncultured Anaerolineaceae bacterium | reverse complement strand
TGCAACCGCAGCACAGAGCATGATAAGCCAGGACCAATGCTTGGCGCCCAAGGGCAGAAGCATAATGCCTACACGTAATGCTGCAAAAGCACCAAGTTTCATTAAAACACCTGCGTGGAACATCGAAACGGCGGTCGGTGCCGCAACGTGGCCGTCAGGCGACCAGTTATGGAACGGCCAAATTCCGCCCAATACCGCAAAACCAAAGAACACGGGCAGAAACCACAAGTTCTGGAAGGATGCAGAGAAACCGGCTTTTTCAAGTTGGATCATATCAAAGGTGTAAACACCTGTGGTCTTGCCAGCCGCCCAATACATTGCCAAAGCCCCGACCAGGGCGACAACCGAGCCCATGAACAAATAGAGCGTGAGCTTCATTGCAGCATATTCACGAGTCTGGGCCCAACCCCAGATTGCAATAAGAAGATACATCGGAAACACAGCGATCTCGTAGAAAAAGAACAACATGAAGAGATCGAGTGAAACGAACACTCCAAATACTCCGCTCGCCAGTAAAAAAAGAAAAGCGAAGAATTCCCGGGGGCGGTCCTGAATACCGGCGGAGACATGCTCGTTTTTATCGCCCCATGAGATTAGCACACCCGTGAACATCACAACACCTGTCAGAAGGACAAGCGGAGTGCTCATTCCATCCACACCAAAATAAAGATTTATACCGAGAGCCGGCAGCCAGTTGTAATGTTCAACAAATTGATAACCAACGATACTTTTATCGTAACTCAGATAAACCCATAAAGAGAGAGATAATGCCAAAACTGCCGCCGACAACGCAATGGCGCGCACTAAATTCTTTTTCTCGGCGGGTATCAGTAAAATGATCAACGCCGCTGCAACCGGGGTAAAGACAATCACACTAAGCACAGGAAAAACCATCACTCACCTCTTAGAACAAGTGCAATACAGTTTTGTTGATGATATCCAAAATCCAGGCCGGCCAAATCCCTATTACCAGCATGAGCGTCATAAGCGGCGCCATAATGATAATTTCGCGCCGGTTTATCTCGGTCAACTTGTGCTCCCCTTGTGCCCAATGTTCATTTATCGGGCCATGTAATACTTTCGAAATCCCTTTCAAAATGTATGCACCTGTAAAGAGTAAGCCAAGCATCGAAATGGCTGTATAAAGAGTGAGAAGAGGGAATGCACCGCGTACAACGAGAAATTCGGATATAAAACCGTTCAATCCGGGAAGGCCCAGGGATGCCATCGAAGTGAAGATTAGAATTCCGCCATAAATTGGTACAAGCGGGAAAAGGCCGCCAAACTCTTCCAGATTACGCGTATGAGTCCGTTCGTAAATAACGCCGACCAGGAAGAACATGCCGGCCGCAGATAATCCATGGTTGAACATCTGCAAGATCGCGCCTTCCATGGCTATGTGCGCATCGCTCGTCCCGGAAGCCAAAGCAGCCGCAGCTATACCCAGTACAACAAAGCCCATATGGTTGACCGAGGAATAAGCCACCAGGCGCTTGAAATCCGTTTGGGCATAGGAAGCGAACGCGCCGAATACGATGGCTGCAGTCGCCAACAAAGCCAACGCACCGGCGAAATACTTCGCTTCAACCGGATATAAGGGTAAAACCAGCCGTAAGAAACCGTAAGCTCCAAGCTTAAGCATCACACCCGCCAGTATCATGGAGCCGGCAGTTGGAGCCTCGGTATGTGCATCCGGAAGCCAGGTATGGAACGGCCAAATTGGAACTTTGACCGCAAAAGCAATTACGAAACCCCAGAAGACCACCGACTTCACGGTGCCAATCGGGAAACCAAGCAACAGGCCTTGCGCGGTCGTCCATTTGGCGGTTATCTCAGCCAGGTCGAAGGTCCCGAACAGAGCACCCAATAACTGGATACCAAGCAAGAGTCCGAGCGAGCCGCCCATGGTGTAGATCATGAATTTAAGCGACGCGTAATTCCTATTTGCGCTCCCCCACTGGTTGATGAGGAAGTACATTGGAACAAGGCCAATTTCCCAGAAAACGAAAAAGATCAGCAAGTCGAGCGTCATGAAGACACCTAACATACCCGTCTCGAGGAAAAGGAAAAGCATCATATACGGCTTGACGCGATCCGTTACGCTGAACGAAGCAAGGATTGCAAGCGGCGTAAGCAGCGTGGTCAGAAGGACCATTGTTAGCGAAAGACCATCCACACCGAGGTGAAGAGATGAATTGATGGCTGCATACCAGGTATATTGCTCCTGAAATTGAAAGGTCAATACTCCAGGTTGGAATCGGACCCAAAGTAAAAGCGTAAAGATAAATGGTATAAGACTGGCTCCCAACGCGAACCAGCGCAAAAGGTTTAATCGATCACTCGGAAGAAATAATAGAACAACTGCCGACAAGGCCGGTATGAATAGGATCAAACTGAGGAGATGGGTGTTGATAAAGTCCATCATATACTCCTATCTAATTATCCCCATCACCAGGAGGTAATAAAGCAAGCCTGCGAGCAACAACAAGAACAGCAGTTAAGTAAGCATATATTGTTGTGTACGCCCCGATTGGATCGGACGAAGATTTAACCCCGTCCACTTGATAAGCCATCCAGTCCCGTCTCCAAAAAACCGATTGATAACCGGGAGGTCGAAATAAGTGCGAATGGAAGAACCTATATCGGCAGTTACTTTTCCTATTAAATGCAAAATCCCATCGATCAAACCCTTGTCTACCCATTTATAGACAAAAGTTTCGGCAAACCAATAGGAAGGTTTAATAAATAAGAAGTTATAGATCTCATCTATATACCATTTGTTTTTGAGAACAGGGATCTGAAGGATATCCTGTTTTACTGTTTGAACGCTGCGATAAACCAGCCATCCTATCAAAAGCCCACCAAGAGCGGCGGTAAGGGAAGTTAGCAGGGGAATCAGATTAAAAGGTGTTACAGATGGCATCACTGCCAATGAACTTCCAACAAATTCATGGAACCAGTTCGGGATCAATCCGCCACTAAACCATTCCGGTAAACCCACCCAACCAGCCCCAACCGCAAATACCGAAAGCACCAGAAGTGGGACGGTCATCGTCCAGGAAGTCTCTTGTGCATTATCAGCAGCCTTCGTGCGTGG
>CAZPCR010000425.1:0-3107 GCA_964585035.1 uncultured Anaerolineaceae bacterium | reverse complement strand
TGCTGCGCGGGGCTTATTGTTTCTTCCACCCCAACCAGGATGGCAAGAAGCAGGCCGACCGGTTTATTAGTGTGGTGAAAGCCCTCAACGATAATGGCGAGTTTCCCATGATCCTCGACCTGGAAGTGCCGGATGGGATCTCCAAGGATAAGATCATTACCAAGGCCAAAATCTGGCTCGATGAAGTCGAACAGGCCTTCGGGCGCAAGCCGATGATTTATTCGGGCGTTTCATTTCTCGAGACCTTTTTTTCTGAATTGGGCGGCGCCCCGCCTGCATGGGTTAAAGATTATCCATTCTGGTTGGGATGGTTTCCCTCCCAATATACGCCGGGGATGACCCCGCTTATGCCGCGCGGCTGGTTCACATGGACGTTCTGGCAATATAGTGAAAGCGGCAATATCAATGGCATTAATACCAAGGTGAACCTCGACCTTTTCAACGGCTCACTTGACGACCTCTATAAATTTGCAGGCGTACAGACTCCCAACCAGACACCTCAATCGCACACCGTCGCAGCAGGCGATTCATTCGAGTCGATCGCAAATAAATATGGTGTCACGGTCCGCGAGCTGGTAGACGCCAACCCGCAGCTTCTAAAGATCGGCGATAAGTTAACCGTGCCTGTCCAGGTGGCTATCCCTCAGGAAGGCAACACTGGGTCGACAACCGGTGTAAAGCAAACTTATACCGTAGCCCGAGGTGATACGCTTTATTCAATCGCCATAAAGTTCAGCACTACAGTTCCGGCGCTAGTCGCAGCAAATAATCTGACAAATCCTAACCTGTTACAAATCGGTCAAGTGCTGGTTATATCTTAATAGGAACCTCGGATGTTTTCAAAACCTCCGAGGTTATTTTTTTGGTGTTCATGTATCAGCAGTGCGTCGAACCTATTTTAATTCACGGCAAAAGCCTTAGATGTCCTTCGGACTGTGCCTGTACCGATCCCTGATCCCATAACATTGGATAATATTTAATATTAGCCCAAAAAGGGACCATATCCGCGTAATGCCGATCATAGGCATGACCCGACTCTCCGGTGGTATGGACGGTAAGCGAATTGGATAAATTGCTCATATCCACGATCATGCGCATGGATGGCAGCCAGTTTGTCTCGTATCCGTCCTTTATCGACCAGCCCGTAGCGTCAATGACGGCCTCACTCCCCCCGACCGGGTACGGGCCGCGATTGAACAGATCATCGATCAGGCCAATCCCTGTTTCTCCCAATGTTTGATTTTGGAAAGTGGCGGCGTGCATCGTGCCCCATTTCCATTTGGTGGTATCGCTGCCGAACATCCCATCCATTTCTTTCACTGCATCGGTGAGCGATTTTTTCATTATGTCATCTTCGGTTTCGACCACATCTTTTGTGGATTTGTCATCCCAGAATGGGTCCGAAGGATTTTTGATCAGGTTACGCATCACTTCATTCCAGCGTGAGCCTCCATCGGGCCAGTAATCCTTCGGTAAATCGTCGTTGAACGTGTTCTGCAAGAGATGACGCCAGAAAGATTCGAACACAGCCGCGGCGGCTGAATCGGATCGCGCCTGAAAATCCCAGTTCTTGAGCAGGTCGAGCGCCGCCGATTGTTCGCCACTGAAAGGACCATTCAGTTTCAAAAGCACGGGGACCAAAGTCGCTGCGTTCGCATCATACATATCGCCTTGCATCTTTTGAATGTAAGGAATGTCGATCTTGCCCGGTGCGGCTTTGATCAGTTCAACAATACGGTTGGCCCGATAACCATAATCCCAATCGGCTGTGATGAAATAGGGATACCCCGCCGGCGGGATCTTATTGTTGGCAGTGACAATATAGCCTTCCGCAGGGTTAAAGGTGTACGGAAGCTGGTCGAAAGGAATGAAACCGGTCCAATCATATTCGCCTGTCCAGCCTGGTTCAGGGAAGCGGCCATCACCATTTTTACGGATAGGCACATCACCGGGCATCTGGTAACCGATGTTCCCTTTTGTGTCGGCATATATAAGATTCTGTGCGGGGACATGAAAGTTCCTGGCGGCCGCGCGGAAATCATCCCAATTCTGGGCTTTATCGAATCCCCAGATGGCTTCGAATGGACTCGACGGGGTGAGAGCGGTCCAGTCCAGAGCGATGGCATAATGATCCGGCAGGGAGATACCAGTCTGGTCTTTAAAAGGTTTGAAGTCGCTGGTGTTGTCCGTATTTTTATCTTCGATGGGTCCGTATGTATCCGAAATGATCGGGCCGTGGCCGGTTGAGCGCACCGTGATGGTGACCGGCTTATCGCCGACCACATTTAAAGTCTCCGTATGTGTCTGAAAATTAACCCATTTACCGTCGGCTTCGTATTGATCGGGGTTATCGGGGTTGATCTTTTCGATAAACAAGTCCATCACATCAGGACCGGTGTTGGTAAAACCCCAGGCAATGTTATCGTTATGCCCGATGATAACGCCCGGCACGCCCGCGAAGGAGAATCCGCCCATCTCATAAGGGCATTGATCGTTCTTCGGCAGGCAGTGCATATCAACCTGATACCAAATGGATGGCATCTGTATGCCGAGATGCGGGTCGTTCGCCAGGATGGGCAAGTCGGTTGTGGTATCCGCACCTGAAACAGCCCAGGAGTTGGAACCGATCCCATCGCCCTGACGGCCCAACGCGTTGTTCAGTAAAGAAACGTTTTTTTGTATGGCATTCAAATCAGCGGTGGGAATTTCTGCCGCTTCCATATTCGAATCATTGATATTCGTCACCGGCGTACCGTTCCCGATCTTATTTACAATGATCGGGTGGTCCGAAGGATAAGGTGGGAAAAGCTGGTCAACCTGCTGGTGTGTGAGGGTCTTGAGCAGTACGGCGCGTTCGATCTCCTCGTCCATGTTACCGCGCAAGTCCCAGGCCATAGCCTTGCCCCAGGTGAGGGTATTGACCGGAGTCCACGGCTCGACCTTGTAATCGGGGCTGAGCAGACCAAGCACGGCGTATTCCAGGCTCAGAGATGTACTGCTGTGATCTTTTAGATAGGCATTGACACCATCGGAGTAAGCCTCCAGGATGGCCTTCGACTCGGGTCCCATGCCGTCCCATTCCGCTTGCGCCACTTCGCGCCAGCCCA
>CAZPCR010000424.1:0-3110 GCA_964585035.1 uncultured Anaerolineaceae bacterium | reverse complement strand
GTGAATATGGATTTGGTGAGGAAAACAATGCCTGGGTTAAGTGGATCGCCAAACCTATATTATGCTTTTACGAAGAGAAAGATACGCTATTGGCCGTACATGTGGAGATGCTGGCGCCGCGGCAGGTCCCCAATGATTGTTCCAATATATTGCCATAGAAACAGAATATGAATCTACCTTATCTTCTGCCGCGCGTTGCACGTCACTTCCTGCCGGAACGTCTTACCCGTTTTCTGTTGCTCCGTTCGCTGATCATCCGTCCGGGTCTCGAGACGACCGATCCGGCAATGGCGGTCAGTCATTACCTGGAAGTACTGCAGGCGTGCGGTGAGGCTATTAAAGGCAAACGCATACTTGTATTCGGATACGGCGGGCGGTTTGATGTGGGGATCGGCCTGCTGGAGGCCAGTGCGGGCCATGTGGTGCTGTGTGAAAAATTTGCGCCGCCAGATGATGTCCATAATGCGGAATTAATCGCCAGGTATGGTGAGTATCTTTTTTTGGAGAATGGGCGGCCGCGGCCGCGGCCTGAATATATGACCCTGCTCCAGGCGGATATCCGCGATATTCATCCTTCCGTGGAAATGCAGCCCTTTGATCTAGCAGTAAGCAATTCCGTTTATGAGCATGTCGACGACGTGGACGGCATTACACGCGCCCTGGCCGCGTTTACCAAACCAGACGGCTTGCAAATCCACTTTATAGACCTGCGGGACCACTTCTTTAAATATCCTTTCGAGATGTTAATCTACTCCGAAAGCACCTGGCGCGGCTGGCTGAACCCGACCAGCAACCATAACCGCTTCCGACTTTGGGATTACCGCCGCGTATTTGAGAATTATTTCAGCAAGGTGGAGATCCAAACGCTGAAGAGGGACGAGGCCGCGTTCGAGAAAGCGCGCCCGCGATTGCGGCCGGAATTCGTAAGCGGCAATCTGCAGGATGACAGCGTCACATCGGCACTTGTCATTGCAGCGGAGCCTCGTAATAAAATTGACTAATGCAAACGCAAGATAACACCTTGTACTAAGGTGAAAAATTGGTATGAAATTTATTTTAGATATCGTGCCTCTCCTGGGTTGGGCTGCGTTATGGACTGCGGGCGGCTGGATGCTGGCTGCCTCGCTCTTTCGTTTACGCCGCGGCGAAACGGCCATGGTTGGTTTGGGGATCGGACTCGTGCTGCAAACCTGGCTTGCCAACCTATTGGCGCATGAGTTGCAGTTCGCAGTGGCAGCCTGGATTTCGGCTGCCATTGTGTTGCTGGCGGGAGGGCTTTCGGCCTTTGCCTTCCGCAGAAACCTGCGGTTTGAAATTTCCATTACTCAGTGGTTCTGGCTTGGAGCTCTTACCCTACTCTTTAACGCAACCGGTCGCGGTCTGGGCATCTTCGATGATTATCAAAACCTGCCGACCCTTTCTATTATGGCGGCCGGCGACGTCCCACCCCATTTTGCGCTCAACCCCACCTTGAATTTCGGATACCACTATTTCCTGCTGCTTTTTGCGGCACAATTCATGCGGCTCGGGAACATGTTCCCGTGGAGCGCGTTGGACCTGGGGCGGGGGTTGATCCTGGCGCTGCCCCTGATGCTGGCCGCGTTGTGGGCTTATCGTTTCACTCGCCATCGTATTGCAGGTGCCTTGACCGCCTTCATGCTGGCATTTGCGGGCGGGACGCGCTGGCTCATGCTCATGCTGCCGCAAGCGTGGCTCAACCACATCTCAAACAATATCACGTTGATCGGCTCAGCGGCCGATACGGCCCCCACCCTTTCACAGGCGCTGCTCACAAACTGGAAGATCGACGGCGGGGGGCCGGTATCCTTTCCATTTGCATTCTATACGGGAATCAACCAGCCTTATGTCATGGGGTATACCGGCATATCCGGATCGGCCATCCTAGTGATGCTGCTCCTACTGCTGACAGCAAACCGCCGGCGGCATTGGACCGCAGGCATCTTAACGGCAGTCCTGATTGCTTCGCTGGCACTTACCAATGAAATCGCGTTCCTTCTTATCGGGTTTGGGTTTGTACTCGCTGCCCTGCTGTGGATGATCGCCAACCGGAGCTACAAATTGCCGCCTGGACTTTTAGCATGGGTGGGGATCATGATTGGGGCGGTAATGGCCGCCGTGTTGCAAGGGGGCATGTTGACTGAAATTGTCCGGACACACTTCTTCTACGGGCCTGAAGGGGCGAGTTATTTCGACACATCGCCAAGCTTCATCTGGCCGCCGGTGATCGTTTCTGCGCATCTCGGATCGTTATCCGTTTTTAACCCATCGCAATTGTTTGCAGCCTTGTGTGAGATCGGCCCGGTCATCCTGGTAACGCCGCTGGTGTTTCTATGGGCGCGGAAATCATTCAGGTTGGGTAAATGGTATGAAGCGGCATTATGTCTGGCGTCGTTTGGAAGCTTGATCGCCTTATTTGTGAACTTCAAGGGGCCCTTATTTACCGCAACGCCGCGTTTGATGGGTGACTGGTTCTTCGTCTGTATTTTGTATTTTGTCCCGCTGGTGTGGATATGGGCGCGTAAACGAAGTGAAGCCATCCAAATAAGCGCAGTAGTGATAGGAGCCATCGCGACGCTTTCAGGTTTAGTGTTGTTTGGTGTTCAGCTCATTGCGATACAAAAACCGGTGTACGCAACTTTCATTACGCCGATGGACGCCAAAATGGAACAAGAGTATTGGAACAAACTAGAACCGAAGGCATTGATATTCGATCCGATCGTCTTCCGCGCGCCGACAGTTTTTGCCCGCTTCACGGATTCATCGCCGTCCTGGTATACGAAATCACCTACATGGCAGGCGCTGGCGGATGCACCCGACCCTTTCAAATTGCGCGCCGCAGGTTTCGATTACATGTATTTCGACAGCGACTACTGGAACAGCCTGACGCCCCCAGAGCAAACGCTCTTTAGCAATTCCTGCGTGAGGCAGATCGCTCAGGTGGATGGCATTCACAGCGAGAAAGATTACACCAAGGACTTTCGAAGATTGATAAGTATACGTAATTGTAAATAGGCTGGAAGGAAAATTTACCGGAGATACTCCACGGGCACGATGTAAACGGAGAATTCCGAAAAAAATGATATGTGCAG
>CAZPCR010000423.1:0-3123 GCA_964585035.1 uncultured Anaerolineaceae bacterium | reverse complement strand
TTCAGCGACACCTATACCGAAATAGAAATACGAGATCCAATCGGCCGGTAAATCGTAGCGCCAACCAGAGAAACGTCCCAATCCATTCGCCAGTGAATAACCAAGCGAAAAAGCCAGCGGCACAAGCCCAATCCAGCGCAATCGCTTCCAAACGGCGCCAAGTCCGACCGCTATGACAGCCAAATAAATAATAACGAGCGCCGCGTTGTACCAACTCAGACTTCCATTCCATGACATCCAATAAAGGTTGAGTGGAGCAAACAAACCGTTATAGGGCTCGATCAGTGGTAAAGCCAGTAAGCCATTGATTTGGGTCGCAAAGAAATGAGTCGCTATAAAGCCAACCACGAATTTAGGGTCTTTGATGGCAAAAGTAAGTAAAATGCCGACGAGACTCTTGCCCTGTAAATCAACGCTCTGAAGATTGAGGTTGCCGGTGTATTGATATTGGCTGGCGACCACCTGGTATTCAAACGGGGCATCGAATGTAAGCTGCCCGCTTTTTAGATAATTATGTAATAGCCAGGGAGCGATCGTTACTGCGAAACCCGCCAGGAAGATAACCAGGGCAAGTATCCAACCTCGACTTCGCAAGCCAAAAGCCAGGATCACCAGTATGAAAAGTAATGGCAGGATAAGCATGGATTGGGTGCGCAATAAAAGCAGGAGACCGAACATCCCCCCTGCGATAAGCCCGCTCCTAGAATCTTTACGCTCCAGCCAGCGTAACGCGAACAAACATGCCACCAATAGGAGTAGAAGCGTTGGTAGGTCTACAAGCAGGGTTTTTGTATTTGATACTCTTGTTTGCGAAGAGATGAGCAGCGAAGTCAATTCGCGAAAAATAGCAAACAAAGCGATAACTACTCCAGCCATCCGGCTGTGCAATTTCTTTCCAAGAAAATACAGGATGACAGGAATAAATGCGAGGAGCAGCGTTTGGCCGGCAATGATCAGGTTGTAACGGTCTCCTGCCAGCCAGTGTAGGAAAGCCAGAAAAACTACATAGAGGGGACGTGTGGGGATATCGCCCAGATATGGATATCCCATTAACAAACTCTGCGCCATCGAGTCGTAATAACCGGCATCGGAATTTGGAAACGGTTGATTGGTTGGCGGGTTCATCGGCGCATAAAAACTATTATGCAGCACCGAAACCGGCACACTTAGCCAGATCACTACTGCTAAAATCCACAAACCCAAGGGCACTATCACATCCAACTGGGATGAAGGCCGTGCCTGGAGGCTGGCCAGCAGCATGCATATCCCCAACAGAACTCCGAGTCCCAACTGCCAGCCCATTAAAGGGACACCAGGTTCACCCCAGTAAGCGTTATCCGGGGTGATGCCGATGCTAGTCAGGGCAATAAAGAGAACTACTAGAAGTAGGAGTGCAAAAGCAACAAGTGAGGGGATATAAATGGCCCGGCGTAACGAACTATTATCAAAATGAAAGCCATAGTGAAACGTCAGAACAAATAATGAAAACTGGGTTGTTAGGATAAACAGATAAAATAGTATAGGGCTTATGCGTTGATAAATAACCAGGAAGCGGCCAGGATCAAAATAACGGAGCAGGAAAAGGACGATACCTAATATTAAAGCAAGGAATGCAGACGCAACCGCATATCTGAGTTGAAAGGGTTCGGCGAGTCTGCGAGGCAAACGGGCAGCAAAATAAATACCCCCAATAAAAAACACAAATATCATGGCCAGCAGAACTAAACGCGAAACTGAAAATCCACTGCCGGAGCGAGGTACCCATACCAATGCGAAGAAAGCGGCTCCCGCTTCGAGAGCCGCCAAAACAAAGAACCAGCGCCATTGGGATCGATCAGGATTCACGGTCAAAATTGGAAGCCAACGCGTGCTTGAACAACTTTATATGAAAAATTGCTGACAAAGGTGAGCAGCCGGTCTTCAAGCGCCCTCCAGTCTGTGGAACCGAGTATTTCACGCGCTTTTGGCTCGTTATCGGCCAACAACCCGACCTGGATCTGCGGATAAGCTCCAAAGACCGTGGCCCAGGCATCCACCGGTTGAAATCCTAACCGCTGAACACCAGGCACCCACTCACCGATGACAAACTCGAAATATTCCTGTTCTCGTTCAGCAGCGATATCCCAGGTCATGATCACTTTAATTGGCACGTTATTCACTCGCGTTGGTAATCCAGGACGACAACATGCGTCTCTTCGGGCAAGCTGCTGCGAGTCACTTTAAGGGAGGGTTGGGTTTCCTGTTTACTTAAGCCCATTTCCTTCAAGAACTTATTAAGGGAATCAAGGGTGACCTTAGCATCCGGTGTAGAGTAATGCATGGGTATGACAATGCTTGGTTCAAGCAGGCTGACCACTTCTGCAGCTTTGGCAGCGTTAAGACCTCCGCCTCCGCCCACCGGGACAAGAGCTACATTAACGTTTCCGAGAGCTTCGACCTCAGTTTGAGTAGGGACTTGCTGTAAGTCACCGAGATGCGCAACCGTCAAACCATCGTAATCAAATACGTAAACCGTATTCCGAACTTCATCTTTTTTCTTCCCCCGCCCGCCGCTATCTGCCTGAACACCAGTGATAAACACGCCACCGATCTCGAATTCGCCGGGACTCGAAATGACGTGCGATGTGCCTTTGACCGAATCAGTATTATTGTGCCCGGGCGCGTCATGACTGACGGTAACGATATCCGCTTTGAGTTTGAGCGGGAAATAACCGATCGATTTGCTTTCGAAGGGATCTGCTACCACCGTTGCCATGTTGCGCTCGGTAAGGCGGAAACAGGATTGTCCGTACCAGGTAATTTCCATGAAGAATCCTCCGAGCGCCAATTATAATAGAGAAACAAGCCAAAGGACCAAGATGAATAATAAACCCAGGTTGATCCCCATTCTTGAAGCCATCTTTACCGTTGTAGTTTGGGGTGGAACTTTCATCGCAACAAAAGTCGTTCTACAGGAAGTATCGCCTGCAACCGTAGTTTGGGTGCGATTCGCCATGGGCGTGCTGATCCTCGGCTGCGCGGTATTAATCCGCAAACAATTTGCTTTGCCGGAAGGAAAGGAGTGGGCGTATTTTGCTTTGTTGGGTTTTATTGGCGTCACCTGCCATCAATGGTTACAAGCCA
>CAZPCR010000422.1:0-3128 GCA_964585035.1 uncultured Anaerolineaceae bacterium | reverse complement strand
ATCCGTGAAGCCGGCGGTGACCGCAGCGCGGTCACCGGAGGGACGCGGGTGCTCTCGGACTGGCTCATCGTACGCGTGACAAACGACCCAGGTGAGGGATTCCTCGACCGCATGATCAGCCTTGTCGAAGGCGCCAAGCGCCAGAAGACACCGAATGAGATCGCGCTCAACATCCTGCTGGCGGGGTTCACGATCATTTTCCTAATTGTATGTGTAACGCTACTACCGTACTCCATCTACAGCGTCAACGTAGCGGGACTTGGTACACCCATTACCATCACCGTGCTGATCGCTCTACTGGTATGCCTGATCCCTACAACAATCGGCGGCCTGCTATCGGCCATCGGCATTGCGGGAATGGACCGCATGATACAGCGCAACGTGATCGCCATATCGGGTCGCGCCGTTGAAGCGGCGGGCGACGTGGACGTGCTCCTGCTCGACAAGACCGGCACCATCACATTGGGCAACCGCCAGGCCGTGGAGTTCATACCGGTCGGCAAGGTTACACCGCAAGAATTGGCAGAAGCCGCCCAGCTATCTTCACTGGCGGATGAAACACCGGAAGGCCGCAGCATCGTAGTGCTGGCAAAAGAGAAGTATGGGCTGCGCGGGCAGACCGTAGGCGCCAGCGATGATGCCCCGGAAGGTGCACGCTTCATTCCGTTCACGGCGCAAACCCGCATGAGCGGCGTGGACCTGGACGGAACTTCCATTAGAAAAGGCGCCCCGGATACGATGCTGGGATTGATACGGCAGGCTGGGAAACCCATTCCAACCGATCTTAATTCAGCCGTAGAGGCCATTGCACGAAACGGAGGTACGCCACTGGTCGTTTCACGCAACGGAGAGGCTCTTGGCGTGATCCACCTTAAAGACATTGTCAAAGGCGGGATCAAGGAGCGTTTCGCACATTTACGCAAGATGGGCATCAAGACCATCATGATCACAGGCGATAACCCGTTAACGGCAGCTGCTATCGCAGCCGAAGCCGGAGTGGACGATTTCCTGGCGCAGGCTACGCCTGAGGCCAAGTTAAAGCTAATACGTGAAAACCAGACTGGCGGGCGGTTGGTAGCAATGACCGGCGACGGAACCAATGATGCCCCGGCGCTGGCCCAGGCCGACGTAGCCGTGGCCATGAATACAGGCACGCAGCCGGCGCGTGAGGCCGCCAACATGGTGGACCTGGACAGCAATCCAACCAAGCTGATCGAGATCGTTGAGATCGGAAAGCAATTGCTGATGACACGCGGCGCGCTGACCACCTTCAGCATTGCCAACGACGTATCCAAATATTTTGCGATCATACCAGCGGCGTTTGCGACAACCTACCCGGTATTGAATGCACTCAACATCATGCAGTTAACAACACCGCAGAGCGCCATCCTGTCGGCGGTGATCTTCAATGCGTTGATCATCATTGCATTGATCCCACTTGCTTTGCGCGGCGTACCTTACCGTCCGGTGGGCGCAGAACGGCTTCTGCGCGATAACCTGTTGATCTACGGCGTAGGCGGATTGATCGCACCCTTCATTGGGATCAAATTGATCGATATGCTGCTGGTTGTGCTGCATCTGACATAGCGACTTAACCGGCACGTTAATTGTTAAACCGGTGTAATATCCGGTTTAACAGAAAGCACCAAATGAAAAAAAATCGCTTCTTGTTATCAGCAAATCTTTTCAAAAATTCCTTCTATGCAGTACTCACTGTAGCAGCCACTACAGTGCTCCTTCTCCTGATCGGGCTCGATAAGCTCGGCGAAGCTGTAATCGCACTACTCTTTATGGTGCCTGTGGTGTGGAGTGCGGCGCGTTGGGGACAGGGTGCCGGTATGGCTGCGGCGCTGGCGGCAGCCTTGTTTTTCGATTTCTACTTTATCCCGCCGTTCTATACATTCGCGGTGGGAAGGTTGGAAGGCTGGCTGGTGCTGGGAATTTTCCTGGCTGTGGCGATCGTAGTAGTGGGGCGGATTCAAACCACCTTATCACGCGCACAAAACAGCGAGCGCGAGGCGATCTTTATGTATGAACTAAGCAGCACTCTCGCAAGCTTGCAAACACAGGAAGCTGTTGCCAACGCGGTCGCACGCTTTATTCAGCAAAGATATTTAACCACCCTGGTTCGGGTTTCCATCCAGCCAAAAGGCCAAGCATCAGAAACTATTGCTTCCGAGCCGCGCGACAGCATTATGGACAGCAAGCCCGATGTTACCCTGCCCATCCTGAGCGCCTGGAACCTGGTCGGCGCAATCGAGATGTGGCGCGGCAACCTGGAACTTCCCTCCGAAGAGAGCCGTCTTTTCCGAAACTTTTCCTCCCAAATTGGACAGGCACTCGAACGGATAAACCTGAGGGAGTTCGAGGCGAGCATGACCGCGGCAAACAAAATGAAAACAAATAATAACTGAGGATAAAATGCTCAAACAACTTAAACCAGCCATCATCCTGCTCGCGATATTCACGCTAATCACCGGCGTGATCTATCCCCTGGTCGTGACCGGGATCGCACAAGTATTATTCCCATCGCAGGCCAACGGCAGCCTGATCGTCAGGAACGGAAAAGCCGTGGGCTCTACATTGATCGGCCAAAATTTCGACGCCCCTAAATATTTCTGGGGCCGACTCTCGGACACCGGCGACTTTTCATATAATGCCTTCAATGCCGCAACCCTCACCGGTTCTTCCGGCTCCAACTATGGGCCAATGAACCCTGCTTTGCTGAAAGCCGTCCAGGCACGCATAGACGCGCTCAAGGCTGCCGATCCCGGTAATACCTCACCGATCCCGGTAGACCTGGTAACGGCCTCGGGCAGTGGACTCGACCCAGATATCAGCGTAGCGGCCGCGTTGTACCAGGTGTCGCGCGTGGCCAAAACGCGCGGCATGAGCGAGCAGGCCGTCCATGATCTCGTGAACCAATATACTTCCGGGCGGCAGCTAGGGATCCTGGGTGAGCCAACTGTCAATGTCCTACTATTGAATTTAGCGCTGGATGGGATAAAATAAACCCCGATGAATTCAGGCCCGCGCCGCCCAGACCCCGACCAACTTCTCGCTCACGTTAAAGCGGAGGAGGAGTCTGCACGACGCGGGCATCTTAAGATCTTCCTTGGATATGCGGC
>CAZPCR010000421.1:0-3131 GCA_964585035.1 uncultured Anaerolineaceae bacterium | reverse complement strand
AGCCTGAGATAGCGATTTTGTTGCGTCCCAATTTAAAGAGTTATTAAGAGTGTTCTCCTTTGAAAGTAATTCTGCCGCCGTAGCGCCGGCTGTGGTAATGTCATCCGAAAAAGAAGTAAAGAACCCGTTAAGATTGTTTGCCTGTTCCTCGCTGGCAAGTGTTAAATTAGCCTCTGCCTGTTGAAGAACACTGGCATCCAATTGCCTAGAAACCAGGGCATTTGATTGTAACGCTCGTATATAAATGTAATAACCCAAGGCTACAATAGCTACGATGGTTACCAGTATGTAGCTAAGGATCAACCTGGTACGGAGGCTATTAAACCAGTTTTGAGACCGGTGCGAATAGTCGGTATCTTCGGAAAGGTTTTCTATCATGATTTCTTCTCTTGTCCTTGAACTTCCCTGCCTCGCTGGAATTGAATGATTACATCGGAGCCTGGAAGTGCGCGTCCCAACTCTTCGACGGCGGTTTGAAGAACATTCCTGATATTTACAGATGATCCAATCTTTGACGTTATCTCGCCTATAACGCGTTCCTTATTTGCACTGCGCATGGAACCTTCCATTAGGCGCGCATTTTCAAGCGCCGTAGCAAGGCGCTCGGATACCTGTTCAATCATCGAGATTGTTTTTTCAGGCGCTTGATTAAATTGGAAATGAATATTTACGACGCCGATCGTGTTCCCTCTTAATCGGATCGGGACGGCCACCCATTGACCTGTGTTCGAAATATTGTCAGACGGCGCAGAAATGAATGTTTTACCTGTCTCAAGGGCAGTCTGTGCTTCTTGCGAGAGATTGTTGATGGGTTCAAGCCTGACGTTATCGTATTTGTATCCAGTGGCTTGATGGGTTGGCCGCTCAAATTTCTGCCAAGATTGTTCGGTAAACCCACTCATTGAAGTTTCCAGTTCCTTAAGGTTCGATTCTGCCTGGCGCAGGAGGCGTGTTCTTTCGATAGCGGTAGCAAGTTGGTCGGCCATAACCTGCATAATCGCGATATCGTCCTGAGTAAAGGCTTCTGCCTGGTCACTTTGAATATCGAGGACACCTATCACTCCCTCATTGGATTTGAGAGGCAGGGCCATTTCAGACCGCGTGGCAGGCAGGAGGGGATTGTTAAAAAACACAGGGTCGACACCGGTATCGAGAGCAATCCGGGGTTCGCCGGTGGAAGCCACCCGGCCTACTATTCCCTGCTCTCCGACCCGCAGTTTATGGTTGTTTTCAAGCATCTGGCGCCCTGCCACTGTAGGTGAAGCACTCAGTACTGCAAATTCCTTCTTTCTATCCAGGAGGAAAATACCTGTATGGTAAAGGTTGAAACGATCGCGAATCAGGCTTCCGGCGCGATCAAGCAGTTCATCCAAATTAGACGCGGAGGCAGAATCGCGAGCCACCTCTGCAGCTGTCCGCAAGCGGAGGGTTTGTCGTTCAAGGTCTTGGGTGCGTTCGGAGACGCGTTGCTCCAAGTTTCCGATAATCCCCTGCAATTGATCGGCCATGACGTTAAATGAACGAGCCAGTTTCCCGATCTCATCCTCAAGCACGCTTTTTGCACGTACATTCAACTGACCATTTGAAAACTGATCTGCGACTAGTGCAAGAGAACTTACCGGTTCACTGATCGTACGGGATGTTGAGATGATCGCAACGATGGCAACGAAGATTGAAATAATACCGACGAGACTGCTCACCAACAGAGTAGATAAAGCCTTATCTAATATGTCGTTTTCGGGGATTTCCGCAACAATCGCAACCTGCATTGCCGGATACCAATGGTAATAACCCAATACGGGTTTACCTGCGTAATTATTATAGATACCGCTGCCCTCTCCGCTTTTATTCTTAATGGTATCAATAATATTTGATGACCTGAGCTGTTCGGGTTGAAAATGTGTTTGAGTAATTGGCACGAGACTTTCGTCCACCATATAGGTATCAGCGTCTGCCAATCCCGGCGTCAGTGATAATATACGCGATATTCCATCGCTTTTTGCCACCAGGACCACCACCCCCACAACATCTATTCCATTTGCAGCGTAAAAAGGGCCAGCCAAAATAAATTTAATATCGCCTGCGATATTTTTTTTGCCCGGAAAATTATTCAAACCAGCGAAAGAACCCGTAAAACCTTTATGAAAAAAAGCCTGTTGACCCAGGTTTAACCCCACGTCGGATGGATAAGATGAAAGAAGCACCTTCCCCGCAGGATCCAGAATCAGAACTTCCTCATAACGGTATTGCACGCTGTTCAAATAGTTTTGTAGGCCAAGTGTGCCCTGTGAATTGTTCGCCTGGAAAAGCTGATCATTCTCGTTCTCGTGTTCGACGACATAAAGGATATTGGCCAGTACAGGACCATATTGATACTGTAACGTACTCAAATCTATCGAGGCCCGCTGGATAGTGGAATCGACTTCGTCCTGTTTTAGTGAAGATATGGCCTGCATCGTATCGCGAAACTGGTTTTGACTATTTGTAAAGGCATTAAATACCGATACTGCCGTTATAAAAAGGATGGGAACAGTAATAATGAGAATGAATGAAACAACAAGCCTGCTTTGCAAGGTTCGATAATGCAAAACACGGGAGGCTATCGTTGCCAAAATGTATAAGGCAATCGTACTTGCCAGAAGGACAAAAGCTGCGAAACCGGCCGGATTATTGTTCGAGAGGCGTTCGAAATGTATAACAGCATTCAACCAAAATAAAAAGGATGTGGTTAACACGCTGAGAATAAAAGAAAGCCAGAAGTAAATGCGACGCAGGCCAACCGCAAGCAAAGTAAGAGGCGCGGCCCAGGCGATCACTATTGCGACAAGGATAATCCCCTGCCAGAATAATACAAATAATATACTTGCTACGACCATCGAGCCCGCATAAAGCCAATAAGCAGGAAGTCCGTGCTTTCGGCGAGCGAGGTCGATAATGAACATATGGGAAACGGCAACGAAAAGTACGACCCCTGTAACGGCCAACAACTGCCAGGCAGGATTCCCTACAACCATCGATTGGGACAGGAAGAAAATAATCAAAAAGCCAATAACCACCAAGATGGAGAGAAGTGGAATGTATTGAATGATTGCGAAAAATGGATTGCTTAATCGCTCATTTACTGTTTGGTT
>CAZPCR010000420.1:0-3155 GCA_964585035.1 uncultured Anaerolineaceae bacterium | reverse complement strand
CAAATCCTTCCCTTTGGGGACCATGCGGCTGGTGCCTAAGACCGAGCCACTCAGGGGTACCCAATCGCTTACACTCATCCAGTCCAGTTCCCGGATCTCATTCTCTGCCAGGCCTTCAAAACCGTTGCTTACACCCAGCATGATATGGCCTTTATCCAGCCCCAGACGGATGGCTGCCCTGGCGGCCGTGTTCATCCCCGGAGCCGGGGCACCCGCGTGGATCACAGCAATACGGAATCGCTTTTGGCCGGGTGTAGGTGGGTGAGGCAGGGCACGTACCATTGTCTTCAAAGTTGTAAATGAATCTTTAAAGCTTGAGCTGCGCAGGTCCATCGCCCTTTCGTATTCTTTGGCGTCGATCGCCTCCGCGACGGCTCTTGTTTTTTCCACACAATCCATAAGAGGCAGGCAGCTGATGCGGTTTGCCTTGATCCTCACCAGGACCGGTTCATCCTCCGCTTTGGCATTCAGGATCGTAAGAACAGCTTCGTGTCCGAGCATGGTGGCCAGGTTGCGGTCATAAGCAGTGGGGCGGCCCCCGCGCTGTACGTGTCCCAGAACGGTGACGCGCACTTCCTCACCGGTGCTTTCTTCCAGCACACGCTGTACATCTGAACTGCCGATGTAGTTGCCGTCACGGTCGCGAGCGCCTTCTGCCATGATAATGATGTGATCGCGGCGCCCCGCCTTGATCCCGGCTTTGAGCCGATCGACCAACACATCCTGCCAGTTATCCACGTCCGGCGGGGCCTCCGGGATCAAGACCCAGTCCGCGCCGGTCGCCAGGGCCGCATGCAAAGCCAGGTAACCGCAATTCCGCCCCATGACCTTGACGATAAAAGTCCGCTGGTGACTGGCGGCTGTGCTTGTAATGGCGTCCACCGCATCTGTGATGCGGTGCAAGGCGCTGTCTGTTCCGATGGTCATCTCGGTGCCATAAAAATCGTTATCTATGGAACCGACCATTCCGACGATGAGCAGGTTGGGATGGGCGGCGCCGATTTCGGCGCTGATCTGACCGTTTTGAATGAGCTCCGAAATTAAAGCCGGCCACTCCTGCCGGAAGATATACGCACCGGTGAGAGAACCATCGCCGCCAATGACGATCAACCCATCGATCCCCAGTTGGATGAGGTTTAAAGCGGCTTTCCGTCGTCCTTCATGGGTGCGGAATTCATCGCTGCGTGCGGTTCCAATGATCGTGCCACCCTGCTGCAAAATACCGCCGACAGATTCCCAATCCATCTTGCGGATCTGGTCGCCTCCCTCAACCAATCCCTGGTACCCCTCGTAGATCGCGTATATTTCAGCTTTTTTATCCAGTGTTGTGCGTACGACTGCCCGCACGGCGGCGTTCATGCCCTGGGCATCGCCTCCACTCGTAAGTACTGCAATTCGCTTTGTAGCCATCGTTCTCTTTCAAACTCCTGTAAATAAAATTGTAAGTGTATCTATTAACTCTTTGTCCTACACCCCGTGACGTGAGATCTTCGCGCCGCGCCAAGGAATGCACTTGGCATCTTAGAGAAGATGCATTCGGCATCTGCGACTTTTAGGGTGAATCATCCTGGAAAAAAGGATACGTGTAGGGCGTACGCCCTACACGTATCCTTTTTTCCAGGTACTTCATGTCAGGGCTAATAATGATTAATCGGCTTGAATTGTACTATGAGCCGAGGTTTTGTTTGTTAAATTTCATCATGCAGATTTTTCATACCGGCTGGCTGGCAGGCTGCATACGTTGGGCTATGCCAAAGATCAAAGCAGCCAACATGATTACCATACCATATACAAGGAACATCTTTTGAACCCCGATGTATTGGATCAACACTCCGCCAAGGAAACCGCCTGCTGCAAATCCAAATCCCATAAAAGCACCACTGAAAATGCTCTGAGCGGTGGCGCCCATGCCGGCGGGGGCGTTTTCATCTGCATAAGAAACGCCGGCCACCAACAGGATCGGGTAGGTAAAAAACTGCATAAGCTGCACGACCAGCGCCAGCCACGGAACGTTGACGAGGCCATATAGTCCACAGCGCAAAGCCGTTACGGCCAGCCCGAGAGTTAACAATCCATTCGAACCTAATTTTTTCAACAGGCGATGGGCAACCAACAAGGCCGGGAATTCAGCGATCGTCGAGATGGTCAGCGCCCAACCCATCCAGGCCGGGCTTGTCCCGATTTTTTGCAGATAAATGAACAGATAGTTTGTAATAATGCCGCTGCCGTTGCCTGCTATAAATATGATTATCAGGAAGACGATCCACTTGCGATCGGTCAATAGCTCCCGCAGGCCTCCAAAAATAGAAACCCTGAAAGTCCGCTGACCGAAGTGCATCTGCTGTACAGCGACCAATGCGATCAGAAGCAATACCGCATAAATTGAAAAATTCCATTGCAGACCATAGCGAGCCACGATTACTCCGACGATGGGTGCGGCCACTCCCCAGCCGATCGTCCCGCCGCCCCTCACGCTACCGTACTTTTTCTTTTCATCGCCCAGCATCGACATAGTGGCATTGTCCACCATCGAAACGATCGGTCCGCCGAACATGGATTGAACAATCATCAACAACAGGAATGGCAGAAAGGTATGGAACACGGGAAAAAGCAGAATGGCAATCACATTCCCGATGATGGCAGATGTTAGAATCAGCCGGTGACGGTGGCTGGCATCGGCCAGTCCGCTCCACATTGGCCCGGTAAATATTCCAATCAGGGAGGATGTGCCCATCAACACACCGATCTGAACGCCCGGGATACCTTCTTGCTGAAAATATAAAGCGAAATAATTGTATATTGCTACGGCGCCTGCATAGAACAGGAGATAGAACGAAAACGACCAGAATTTAGCCGGGAAATTTTTTGTCATTGCAGGCACCAACGTCAAGGTTTCCTTCAAGAAATTGTACCCGATGTAAAAGGTAGTTTAAATAAAAAAGAGCGGACATTACGTCCGCTCTTTTCGGTTATGAAGATTGATTTATGGCTCTACCTTGAAGTCCTTCGAGGCCTTGATGTCGTTTGGACTGAGTACATGCAGGGTGATCGTAAAATGTCCGCAATCGGTTGTGTAGGCACCGTCGTCCGGTGCGGATTTCGTACCGGCCGCTTTAAAATTGACAGTCTCTGGTGATGTGGTGAAGGACTTATCC
>CAZPCR010000419.1:0-3168 GCA_964585035.1 uncultured Anaerolineaceae bacterium | reverse complement strand
CTTGACGATCGGGCCTAAGAATTTAATACAAAGTCGGCGGGATGTAATATTTAATTACCTACACTCATGAAACCTTTAAAGATCGGCAATAACATTTTCGATTGGGGAACCCGCACCTATGTAATGGGCATCCTCAACATAACGCCCGACAGCTTCTCAGGTGACGGACTCCTGTTCAAAGGGGAAACGCTTGAAAGATCACTCGAACAGGCCAGGCGATTCGTCGCGGCCGGCGCGATGATATTAGATGTAGGCGGCGAATCGACCCGTCCCGGCTCCGAGCCGGTTGGTGTGGAAGAAGAGCGCCATCGCGTGATCCCCGTCATCAAGGCCCTGGTAAATGAATTTCCCGAAACCGTGATCTCCATCGATACCTATAAAGCGGTGATCGCCGAAGAAGCGCTGCAGGCCGGTGCGCATATCGTAAATGACGTGTGGTCATTGCGCGCCGATCCGAACCTGCGTGAAGTGGTCGCAAAGGCCCACTGCCCTGTGATCCTCATGCACAACCGCAGCAATCCGGCCAGCGTGGAAGTGCGTACCCAATTAGGCAGCGCCTACGTGGGCGCGGAATATACCGTCCTGATGGAAGATGTAAAGCGCGAACTATTGGAAAGTGTTACCCTGGCCCACAAGGCCGGCATTCCCGATGAGCACATCATCCTCGATCCCGGTGTCGGATTCGGAAAAAAGGTCGAACACAACATCGAGCTGATCAACCGTCTCGGCGAGATCCGCGCGCTGGGATTCCCGGTTTTGCTCGGCCCGTCTCGTAAATCGTTCATCGGCTACACTCTCGACCTGCCCGCTGACCAGCGCCTCGAAGGCACCACCGCCACGGTGGCAGTGGGTATCGTGCGCGGCGCGGATATTGTGCGCGTACACGACGTGGAATTTATGACCCGTATCGCAAAAATGACCGATGCCCTGGTGCGAAAAGACAAGGCACAGCCGGCAACACCTCCAAAGGGACCTTCATGACAGACGACTACAGCGACGACTACAGTCAGGAACTGTTTCGCACCGGCATCATAGAAGCCAAGGCCGGGGATAAGGATGCGGCCCGCCGCTATTTCGACCGCGCACTGTATATGACCAGCAACCATGATGCACTGGCCGAGACCTGGTTCCAGATCAGCCAGCTCGAGGACGACCCGGTCGAGAAACGGAAGGCGCTGGAGAACTGTCTATCCAACGACCTGGAGCATTCGCGCGCACGGCGCGCCCTGGCGATACTGGATGGCAAGCTCAAACCGGATGAGATCGTCGACCCCGACCACCTGCCGCCCGCCCCGACCGGCTTGCACGAGGCGGACTCTCAGCGGTTCATGTGCCCAAAATGCGGGGGGCGTATGATCTTCTCTCCCGACGGTCAGTCCCTGGTTTGTGAGTATTGTGCGGGCAGCAATAAGCTGCACACCAACCCCGGCGGAACTGACGAAAAAGATTTTCTCATCGCCATGGCCACACAACGCGGTCACGGCAAACCGTTGGCCGAACAAGTCTTTCATTGCCAGGGATGCGGCGCAGAGTTCATCCTGCCTCCCTCACAACTCTCCATTACCTGTGCCTATTGCGGTTCACCGTCCGTTGTCAGCGTGGAGAAATCGAAAGACCTGCTCGCACCGGATGGCGTTATTCCGTTTGACCTTGACCAAAAGCAGGTCACCAAAATCCTTGTGGATTGGGTGGAAGGCAACCAGATCCATCCGGAAAAAAAAGTGGATCTGCCGCGCGGCCTCTATCTTCCACTCTGGGTTTTTTATTTTGGCGGTGTGGTTGATTACACCGGCGAGGTCGTGGAGGAAGACCAGATACGTTTTGGACATCAGCCGCCCCACATGGTGCATGTCAGCGACAGTTATCCGGTGCTCGCCAATGACGTACCCATCCCGGCCAGCCGCAAACTGTCGGCTCCCTTTGTGAGACTCTTACCTTCCTTCGACCTGAAGTCTGTTAAATCATACGACCCGGGCTACCTGGCGAACTGGCCTGCCGAGCTTTACGATGTGCCGATGGCCGATGCCTCGCTGGATGCGCGCGCACAGGTCCTTGCCAACCTAAAACGTGACCTGCCCGGGACGCTGTTCCCCATCCATTTATTCTCCATCCTGTCGACAAACATGACCATTGATTCTTTCAAGCTCGACCTGCTGCCGGTCTGGATGACCGAGATCTGGATCGAAGGCAGAAGTTATCTGGTGCTCATCAACGGGCAGAACGGTGCCTTGCAAAGCGATTGGGCTCCCAAATCGAATAAACCGGAAGGCAGCTTTAAGGACTGGCTGGCCGATATTATCAAGTAGGGGGGTATTTTGTCGGGGCGACCCAATGGGTCGCCCGTACGGGCGTATCCCGTTGGGGCGCAACGTGTTGCGCCCTTACAGTCGGCGATATACGCTACGCTATCGCCGACCGATTTTCGTATGCGGACGCGGCCTTCAATGATGGTCATGCCTCCATATCCAAATTTTCGTCGTCGTTGGTCCAATGGATAGGGTTGGATTCGATATAAAGATGAATGCGTTTATGTTCCTCGTCATTCCGAATGATGTGTTCATAATAATTGCGCTGCCAAATATTGGGCACGCCGCCGTATTGTTGAACGATTTTGCGCGTCACCGACATTTTATACGCGCCAATGATCGCGCCGATTGATCCGCGTTGGGGGCCGTTGGTCGGGGCGACCCAATGGGTCGCCCGTACGGTCGGCGATGATATCGCCGACCAATTTTCGTTTGCGGACGCCGCGTCCTCATGCAAAATAATGATCCCATGTACGTGATTTGGCATGACCATGAACACCCCCAATTCGACCGTTGGGAAATGATCCGGGATCGCGCGCCAACATTCGGTTGCGATCTGGCCCTTCTCCGAATATTGCATTTCGCCTTCGACGATCTCACCAAACAAACATACACGTCCCTGCGTAACGAGGGTGATGAAATATCCACCCGGTGTGGTGTAATCATATCCTTTCAGGCGAATGGAACGGCGATGATGTTGATTTTGTTCGAATTTCATGCTTTACCCTGTCCAACTCCCGACCCTATAGGGTAGTACTTAATATTCAGGCGGCATACACTACCTGCGCAGTTTCCAGGATCTCGCGGCGTCGATAGGGATTACGAAGACCCGCTTTTTCCACCAGATCCACAGGACGACCAA
>CAZPCR010000418.1:0-3173 GCA_964585035.1 uncultured Anaerolineaceae bacterium | reverse complement strand
GGGAAGTCGAAGGCGTCCACCGGGTTGCTGTTGGAGAAGTTGGCCAGGTCCACCCAGTTCTCTATAGCCTGAGCGTTATCCCAAAACTCGGCCACCCCGTAGGGAGTGATGAGTTTGCCTTCGCGCTGGTAACGATATTCCTGAATGGCCGTGATGGTATTCGCGCCATATCCTTTGACAAAATCATAGCGGAAGCCATCGAAGCCCACCTGCTCGATGAGCCAGCGTGCCAGGTTCAGTAGTTCGGTATAGACGTAGGGATTGCGGTGGGAGAGATCGGGCATATCACCGAAGGCCATCTCGTCCCACGACTCATACATGTTTGGGTGAAAACATTCCCAGTTGCGCGGGAACTTCCCGCTCTTTGGCTGGAAGAGCGTCCAGCGCGATTGACCGGTGATCGGGTTGACTTCCTGCGCGTCCGCACCTGAGGTGTGGTTAAGGACAATATCGGCGATGACGGTCATGCTGTTCTGGTGCGCATCCTTGATAAGCGACAACAGATCCGCTTTGCTCCCGAACCAGGTTGGGACCGAACCTTTCTGGTCGAACTCGCCCAGGTCGTAATAATCATAGGGGTCGTAGCCCATCGAAGGCCCCATCAGGTTGGCAGCTTTGTGGACGGGCGGCAGCCATAGGGCGCTGAACCCGGTTTTTGCCAGCGCAGGGATCTGCTCTCTGATCGCATTCCACCACTGGAATTCTTTGGCTTCTACGCGTGGACAGTCCCAGTAAAAAGTTTGAAGCATCACGCCCATAGCTCTCTCCTTAATTTGTCAGGCATATTGTAATGGAAAAAGAAAGGGCTGGCATTCCGAGGCCAGCCCTTTGGGGTTTTATCAAATATTCTCCGACATCAAGCGCTTTGTTTCTTTTTATCCAGCCACTTCAACGCCTCACGCGCGCTGAGCGGGTTCAGCGGGGTGGCCGCCACGAAATTGTGGACGCCCTGCGGGTCGATTCGTGTGTACTGGCGCAGCGCCCCGCCGATCGCTTTGTTGATGAAAAATTCCTGCGAGCCCAGGTTCTCGCGGATGATGTCACACAGCAGCTCGAAATCGGTATCTTTTTTGTAGCCGAGCTGGAAAAGGATGGTCGCGCGCCGCAGCCAGAAATTGTCGGACTTGCGCCACCTGGCCAAATATTTCTCCCGGACTTTTGGGTAACGCATGAAATGCACGCCCAGCGTGCCGGTGGCGATTGTATCCACGGTATCCCACCATGATTTGGTGACGAGCATATATTCCAGCGTTTCGATGAAATCAGGATGGAGTTCTCCTTCAAATTTTTCCAGCAGGCCGTTGGCGGCATATTGGAATTCGCGCTGGGGGAGTGCCCATAAGTCACGCAGGATCGCATCGAGCTCAGCCAGAGGCGGCAGACCATGCTCACGGATATGCTGTTTGAGCAAGTTTCCCATCTCAGGGACCTTGATGCCCAGATATTCAAACTGGTCGCGCATATAACGTTTCATGGGCGCGGCCTTTTTGGGATCGGCATGTTGATTGAAAAGAGCGCGGAGCGATTTAACGTATACGTGCATCGAAATTCCTCCCTAAAAGGTGCAGCGCCTAGTACTTTGGGCTGGTTATGCTTGATAGAAAATAAGTCTGCGCGGGCAGCAGCAGGTGACGGCGGCGCCCGTTGGTATAGAATGTGGTGCAGGATGAACGCGGCAGGCGCTTGATGGAAGCCGAATCGTACAATAAGATGGACCGGTCCGTGATGGTCTCGATGACCGTCCAATGGTCATGGAAGCCATTCAAGCCGAGGATCACAGCGCGACCGGACGTGCCATCCAGAAAATTTTGTATGGATTTCCAGAACGTGTCCAGGTCGGGAGTCGGGACGCCGCGCCAGGGTATCCATACACTCGAGATACGGTCACCCACCACTTTTTCCAGGATCAGCAGCATCTGCCTGTGGATGACGCCGCCGATCAGGAGCTTTGATAAAAGGCGCTTGCGGGAAAGAAAATGGACAACGTCATTAAATAATTCCTGGGCCTGATCATTGGAAGAATGGTTTATGAATCTTTCTGCGTTCACTATGCTGTACAAGCCGCATAGTGAATCAAGACCGCCTTGTTGAAAAGGCGGTAAAGCAGGGGTTGGCCTTGTGTACACGTACATACTCGCTCTTTTGACCTCTGTATTTAGGAATTGATCAGGTGATCTGCATTTATATAAGGAAGCGGATTTCCTTTGACATGCTCCGATATCGGCTATCTGTTTAATAAGGTGACATTGTCAGGGTATTTACATTTATTATAAAGAACATTTGTTCTGTTGTCAAAGAGAACTTTATAGTTAAGGAGTATTTAGATCACAGCCCCGGCAAGCGCAGTCCCGGCGGCTTAAGTCTGCTTTCCAAAGGGCTATTTACAGAGTACTGCATAATTGTCTAAACTAATTTTTTGTTTTTACCCTATAAATGATGAAAAAAGTTTAGAGATTTATGCAAGAAGCAGTAGGCGCACATTGTATCGGAAAATAAACAGAATTGGTGGAACATCAGGTGCGCTGAACCAATTCTGTAATTATTACGGGTCGGGAAATTTAGAAAAAATGGGCTAAATCAACAGCGTATTGCATCCTTCAAGGAGGTATAAGACTGGAGCAATGCATCCTCTTCCTGCACGAGTAGCGGACTATCCGCCGGTTTGCCGGCGTTCACCCACAGGTCGGAATACAGCATCCCCTGTGCGCGTTGGCGGGCGGAAACCTGCACTTTCGCCGGTTCGATGCCATATGCTTCGGCGTACAGGTCGGTCAAAGCCTCCACAAGCTCCTGATTCCCGGCATTCCCAAACAACTTGCGATGCACACTCCACCAGTTGACCTCCAGGTGCGCAGCGCGCCTCACATCGAAGTCTTCCCGGTGGACATTTTTAATGAATTGATAAAAGCGGGTCATGTAGGCTTCGGCCTTGGGAATGTCATTATCGGGGAAGGGCGCAAAAGCGATCTCGGCGCGCGCCACCAGATAGGCTCCGTAGGCGGCCTGCAACCAGGAAAGGCCGAATGACTCCTTAACCAGACTGACGGAAACACGCAGAAGTTTCAGCCAGTCCTTCTGGTAATAAGCGACATAGTTCTCTTTCTCATAGTGCGCAATTTTGCCTGGATCGAAGTTGCGAATGGGATTGTCCGGTCTCATTTTATGATTTACCT